>JAFVEJ010000203.1 GCA_017476085.1 Alphaproteobacteria bacterium | reverse complement strand
TGAAATAGAAAAGGCACATCAGGATCTGTTTAACGTTTTACTGCAAGTGATGGACTACGGCAAACTGACGGATTCCAACGGCAAGAGAATCGACTTTTCCAACATTATTTTGATTATGACAACGAATGCCGGCGCGGCGGATATGGCTAAACCCGCTATGGGATTCGGCAGAACGGAACGTGTTGACGAAGATAAGGAAGCGATCGAACGGCTGTTTACGCCGGAATTCAGAAATCGTTTGGATGCGGTGATACCGTTTGTCCGATTGGATTCGGAAATTATGGGACGGGTCGCGGACAAATTCTTAAACGAATTGAAAAAGAGTTTGGCGGATAAGAAGATTATTTTGGAAGTCAATTATTCGGCGAAAGACTGGCTGATCAAAAAAGGATTCGACCCGCAGAACGGCGCGCGGCCGCTGGCCCGGGTTATTCAGGAGCAGATTAAAAAGCCGTTGGCGGAAGAAATTCTGTTCGGCAATTTGACGCATGGCGGCACAGTGAGGTTAAGTGCCAAAAACGGCAAGCTGTCTTTTGTGTGTCGTCCTCCGGTCAAGAAAAAAAGCAGGCAGGGCGAACAGGAATTGATGTTGCTTTAAAACGAAGAACGAGTCGTTTGCGTCCTGGATTTTCTTGTTTTTTAATCGGAGGCTGGCGTTATGGAGCTTCTTCTCAAAACGGCGCTTTGTCTGGTTTTAAAAATTTATTTATTTTTGACTCGCCTTTTACATCTTCTGTCGATATAAAGAAATCCCGATAACGCGATTCATACGGAGACCCCTCATGACGACTTTTGACGTAACCGCTATCGGCGTGGCTTTTGTGGATGTTGTAGCCAATGTCACGGAAGAATTTTTACAGGACTATTCGTTGACTAAAGGACAGGGAAACACCCTGCCGATTGCCGTTTTGCGCGAGATTCGGAAAAACTTGGCGGATTCCCGCGTCATTCCGGGCGGCACGGCGGCGAACGCGATGGCAAACGTGGCGTCTTTGGGCGGAAAAGCCGCTTTTATCGGCAAAGCCTGTGAAGACACTATGGGGGAAAAATTTAAAGAAGCGTTTGATAAATCCGGTATCAGATCATGTGTCCCGTTAGTACCGTTTGATCGCGAAATTGATCGGGCAACCGCCAGATGCTTGGTGATGGTTACGCCGGATCACGACCGTACGTTTGCGTTTAATATGGGAATTTGCGAAGAAATAGACGAAGCGGACATAGACGTTCAAACGATTCTTGATTCAAAAATTTTGTTTATTGAAGGGCAAATGCTGGTTTCCCGTCGGGCGCGTCAGGCTGTGATGCTTGCACTGAACACGGCAAAGCAGGCGGGCGTAAAGGTCGCTTTTAATATGCATGATTTGAACTTCCGCGCGGTCGCTGTTCAGGAAGTGATTGAAACAATCCGGACTCAGGCCGACATTTTGATCGGCAACGAACGTGAAATTCGCGGTTGTTTTGAAATTGACCGCAGCGTGACGGATATGGACGCTTTTATGAATGTATTGTCGGACCGTCGTCAGGTTTTGGCAATGACGCGCGGATCTAAGGGCGCATGTATTTTTTCGGATCAGGGTATAGCGACGGTGGCTTCCGAAAATCATCAGGCGATTGTGGACAGCACAGGGGCCGGAGACGCTTTCGCCGGCGGCTTCCTTTACGGACTTTCTCAGGGTATGAGCCTGCCCGCGGCGGGTAAACTGGCGGCTTTGACTGCGGCGGAAATCATTCGTATCTGGGGCGGTCGGCCGGAAAAATCTTTGGCATTGGAACTCAAGCCTTATCTGGACAGTGTACGCCCGTTATTTTAAAACCGAAACTGCTTCAATTCTTTTTCTTTTTCGGGTACACTACTTCCTGTTTTAACAGGGAGTGATGCAATGCATTGGTATGAAATGAAACTGAGAGGCCGGGGACAGACAAATTCCGGTGTTTCTCAGGTTTGTCGGCCGGAACGTGTCGCGGATATTGCCAAGTATCTGGAACAAGTCGGCAAAAACGGTATTATCGCCCGCGGGTCGGCTGGCAGTTATGCGGATCAGGCGTTGAATACCGATGGCGCCGTGATGTTGTCAAAACGTTTGGATTGCATTCGCTCTTTTGATCCGGAAACAGGCGAACTGGTTTGCGAACCGGGGATTATGCTGAAAACAATTACTGAACTTTATGCGCCGCAGGGCTTTATGCTGGCGACGGCGTCGGATTCCGGGCAGTATACGCTGGGTGGGGCAATCGCGTCAAACATTGTCGGACAAAACGCTCATAAACGCATGTCTTTGGCAAAATCAGTCAACTGGATCGATGTTGTTTTGGCGGACGGTACGACAGTTCGGGCAAGCGAAAAAGAAAACGAAACGTTGTTTAAAGCGGTCGTCGGCGGTCAGGGATTGATCGGCATCATCAGTCTGGTTTCCATTACATTATTAAAACGGCCGCAGGAAAATGTCTTGGTTGAAAAACGTCGCGTGGCTCATTTGGACGAATTAATGTCGCTCTTAAAGTCTGTCCGGAAAACAGCCGATTTTTGTTCTGTCTGGATTGATACTTCCGCCAAACCGGAGGCGGTGGGGCGCGGTATTTTAAAGACGGCTTGTTTTACGAAAGACGCGGCTCCCGCATCGACTTTTCCGTTGCCGAAAATCAAGATGACCTTGCCGTATTTGGCGCTGCATATTGCGGCGATGCCGTTGTTGAAAAATCTGCGTTACCGGTTGGCGGCGGCACAGAGTCAAAAAATAGAGCCGTATGAACAGTTTTTATATTCTTCCGATAATGTGCGGGTGTTTTCCAATAAAGGGATTTATCAGCTGCGGGTTTCTTTTTCCGAAGCAGAGGGACCTCAGGCGCTTCGGCGGATTTTGACCGAACTGGCGCAAACGCGGATCGGGGCTTGCCGTGCCGAGCTGGTATTGACAAAAGAAGATACGCTTTCCTATTTGGGTTCGGCATTGCGCGGTTATACGTTAAGTCTGGATTTCTTCCGCCGCAAAGGGCTGGAGGATTTTTTAAAACATTTGATTATGGTCGTCGGTGAACATAACGGGCGCGTTTCTTTGCAGGACGATGCTTTGTTGGAACCGCGCAATCTGGTGCTGATGTACAAGAATTTGGAAAAGTTCACGAAAGCCAGAAATACGTTTGATCCGCAAAGAAAGTTTGATTCGGATTTCGGGCGCCGTCTGTTTTCGGGAGAGAAAAAATATGAACAATAAACGTACTTGGATCGTTTTGGGCGGAACCTGCGTTATCGGGCGTTCTTTTGCCCGCGAAGCCGCAAAAGCCGGACACGACATTATTTTGTTGGGAAAAGATGATGATGATTTAACTTTGTCCGCCAACGATATTCGTGCGCGTTATCCCGATGTCGAAGTGATGACGCTGCCGCTGGATACGGCTAATTTGGATTCTTTGGCAAAAACGGCGGAAAAATGCGAAGCGGAGGCAAAGAACATCATCAGTGTTTTTTCCGCTTTGGAAACGGTCTATACCCAAAAAGAATGCGGCAGAGATTTGGGAAAAATTAAAAATATGTTCCAAATCAACTATTTTTCACAAGTTTATTTTTTGTCGGCGATGGCTCCGATTTTGCAGAAACAAAGCTGCGGTGAAATCATAGTATTGGGTTCGGCTGCCGGTGAATACGGTATGCCGGACAACTATGCGTTCGGATCGACAAAAGCGGCGTTGCATATCTGGCTGCAAGGGTTTCAAGCTCATATGGCGCAAAATCATGTGTCCGTCACGACGATTAAGGCGGATGATTGGGATACAGTCGGCACGCGGCGTTATTCTTTTTGGCAGAAACCGATTAACCCGCAGGCATGTGCGCAGGCTTGTCTGTTCTATGCGCGAAAAGGCGTCAAAATCCGTTATTTTCCGTGGTATACGTCTTTAACGGTTTTATTCAGACGCTTTTTGCTGAGTTTGAATAAACCGCAGCGTGATTAAAAAAACGGAGTCAATGATGCGCAGGGTTTGTTCTTTTGATGCTTCCATTTTGCGAATCAACGATGACTCGCCGATTAAAGTCACGTTTTTAAATGCGAACGGAAACGGTCATTTTGTCGGTTTTTATTCAATCTCTGACGGTGTTTTTTATGACATCAGGACTTTGTTTGCCAATGCCGGAGCAGACGTTTTGATTCCGAAAGTCAGCTCTGTTTTTTTGGGCAATCGTTTAAACGGCAGGACTCCTGTTTTTTTTGTTATTGAAAACGGGTATGCGTTAAATAAAGATTTTGAATGGTTCCAAGACGCAGCCGCCGGACATGGCGGTTTTTTGAAATTTTTAAAGCCGCCTTCACAGCCGGAAATGCGTCCCGTTTTGAATCAGGGAAAACTTATTTGGCAGAAAGAGGACAGCTCTGTTTTTGAAGAAGCGTTGCCGGCGGATTCCGGAACGTCCAAACCTGTTTTAATCTGGCAATCGAACAGCGGACGGGTATTTTCGGTTAAAGGAAAAATTTTTCACAGTTTCGGAAACGCTCATGCTTCGGATCTCGGTTCCGATCGTCCGCATCGTTTTTCGGTTGCGCCGCAGGAAGACGGCTCTTCCGTTATATTGGATTTTATTGATGTATTGACGCAAAAATCCGAATTGTCTTTGAATTTGCATATCGGAGAACGCAATTTGGCGGCTTTGACGCGGAACCGTGTGATCGGCGCCGTTTCCGATTGGCCGCAAATTCAGATGCCGATTTTGTCGGCAACAGTCGAAATTCCGGACGAATTTGAAGATACGCTGTATTTGGAAGGCTTTGAAAATCAAAAAACGATTCCGATCGCCGGCGTGACTTTTTTGGTTGAAGGCAGCGACACAAATCGTTTGATCCTGACAGGAGACGCGTCTGTCGAAATTTATAAAGAATTATTATCTTGTGTGAAAATCAGAACGGCTGCTTCGGCAAGCGCTCAAAGTGACGTTCGCATTATTTTTAACACGAGCAAAGAAGAAATTGTCGTTGTCGGAAAAACGAATATTTTATCCGAGAAGGCCCAGGCATCCTCTTTGTTGGCCGGATTATCTTTGGCTAAGACCGTTTCTGAAGGAAATAATGCGTTTTCAACAGGATTTTTCAGTGATATTGCGTCGCCTCATTATGAAAATAAAAATCAGCCCGATGATTTGCCTTCATTTTTAACACAGCCTGTTTCAACGCCGGCCGTTGTTAAGACGCAGACAAACGGAAAGACGGTTCTGATTACCGGAGGAGCCTGCAAACGCGGAAATGCGATTGCGCACGCTTTTGCTTCCCGCGGTTATAATGTGATTGTCCATTGCCACACATCGGCGGCGCAAGCAGTGCATTTGACCGAAGAAATACAGCAGAAATATCACGTTAAAACGGCTTATTTTCGCGCAGACTTTAATTCTTATGAAGAAACGGCGGATTTAATTCCGTCCGTGACGAAAACATATGGTTCGATTGATGTGCTGGTTTGTCATGCTTTTACATTTGCCAAAGATGAAGCCGCAGAAGGATGGGATTGTAACATGGCGGTTAATTTCCGCGCGCCGTTTGTTTTGATGCGGTCGTTCGCGGCAAGTTTGCCGAAAGGACGGGAAGGCGCGATTGTTTCCGTTTTTCCCGAATCGCCGAACGAACTGTCTGCGTATGCGCTGACGTGTTCTTCCTTGCCGGGATTGATCGCTTCGGCTGCCGGTGTATATAGAAATAAAATCAAAATTGCCGGTTTGGCCGTTGTCGATTCGCCGTCGGATGATTCTCAAATTCGGAAAATTGCGGAAACGGTTTGTTTTTTGGCTGAAAATCAAGTTGTTTCGGGACAGACTCTGAAACTTGATGTCAGTGGAGCTGCGGAAAAAAAGGCGAGTCTTTTCTGATCGTTTTTTTGGTAATCCTTTGTATATCAACGAGTCATTTGTTTTTATCAAAAGTTATCCACAAGCGGATGCGGCTATTCCAACCAGAAAAATAAATCAAGAGGAAGTTATAAAAAAATTTTAAAAATAATTCTTGATTATAAAAAACACTGTAAAAACAATATGTTGTACGATTTGCCTAAAAAATAGGCAAAATGAAAAAAAGCAAGGGAAACCCTTAATCAAAAGTAGATGAGACGAGAATTTACACAGAGTTATCCACAGGTTTGGGGAAAACTTCAAATATTCAGGAAAAAACGGTAAAAAGGATTAAATATCAATATGATAAATGAAAAAAACGATGGTTTTTCTCTTTCCGAATCTGACGAATCCGTACAATCCTTGAAGGGGGCGGCCTATGTTGCGGCGCATCTGCCGCTTTTTCCCGAACGTCCCGGCGTTTATCGCATGCTGAACGGGCAGGAAAAAATCCTGTATGTCGGCAAAGCGAAGAGCCTGCGCCGCCGGTTGGAAAACTATGCGCACCCCGAACGGACGTGCATGCGGATCCAACGAATGATATCCGAAATCGAACGAATCGAAATCATCGAAACCAAAACGGAAGCGGAAGCGTTTTTGCTGGAAAACGATCTGATCAAGCGACTGAAACCCTATTACAATATTTTGCTGAAAGACGACAAAACCTTTCCCCATATTCTGATCACGACGAAGGACGAATGGCCGCAAATGATGAAACACCGCGGGACAAGGACAAAAAAGGGCGAATACTTCGGGCCGTTTGCTTCGGCTTTGACGGTCAATGAAACGTTGGCGGTGCTGCAAAAGGCTTTTTTGCTGCGGTCGTGTACGGATAACGTGTTTTATCACCGCACGCGTCCCTGTCTGTTGCATCAGATCAAGCGATGCAGTGCGCCATGCGCCGGAAAAATAGGAAAAGAAGAGTATATGGCTTTGGTTGATCAGGCTTGCGCTTTTATGCATCACAAAAGCACGCGGGTGCAGTCGGATTTGGCGCAAAAAATGGAAGAGGCAAGCGCGGCGATGCGTTATGAGGAAGCGGCCGTTTACCGCGACCGTATCCGCGCGCTGAACCAGATTCAAAGTCAAAGCAGCGATTTGGACGGCATTTCCGATTGCGACATCGCCGCCGTTTTTACCGACAAGGGACAAAGCTGTGTTCAGATGTTCTTTTACCGGGGCGGTCGGACGTGCGGCAATTTTGCGTCTTTTTTTTCTCAAACGGAAGAACGGACGGACGGAGAGATACTGCAGGCTTTTATCGGCCAGTTTTATATGACGCATACCATTCCGAATGAAATTTTGGTATCAACGCTTTTGCCCGAACAGGAAATTGTTTCCCAGGCGTTGAGCGACAAAGCGGGATATGCGGTGAAAATCGCAGACAACGTGCGCGCAAACCGCCGCCGTTTGGTCGAACGGGCGGTGATAAATGCGAAAGAAGCGCTTTTACGCAAACGTATGGAAGGAGCTTCGCGCGCCGATTTGTTGGAGCAGCTACGGGAACTGGCCGGATTGAAAACGCCTGTTCGTCGTGTCGAAACGTATGACAACAGCCATATTCAGGGGGCGCACGCGGTCGGCGCAATGATTGTCGCGACGCCGGAAGGTTTTGACAAGAAATCGTATCGCAAATTCAACATTTCATGGGACACGTTTACTCCCGGCGACGATTTCGGGATGATGCGCAAAGTGCTGACCCGCCGGTTTAAACGGGGGCTGGAGGAAAAAAATCTGCCGGACATTATTCTGATTGACGGCGGGGCGATACAGCTGAAAGTCGCTTTGGAGGTTTTAAAAGAGCTGAACGTTTCCGACGTGGTCGCGATCGGCGTCGCCAAAGGCGAAGACCGCAACGCGGGCAAGGAAACGCTTCATTTTGCGGATAAACCGCCGTTGAATTTGGAATTTGACAATCCGTTATTGCACTATATCCAGCGTTTGCGTGATGAGGCGCACCGTTTTGTCATCAGCACGCACCGCATCAAACGGCGCAATGACACGTTGGTATCGGCATTGGACGCGATCGGCGGCATCGGCGCAAAACGCAAAAAAGCTTTGCTGCAACACTTCGGTTCCGTCAAGGCGATTAAAGCCGTCAATGTTGAAGAAATCGCCAAAGTCGAAGGGATTAGTCCGACGTTGGCGCAACGGATTTTTGACGTTTTGAAATGAACTGCCCGTTCGGGAAAACGCTTTTCCGGCGGATTTTTTTCGGGAACGGGTTTTCGCGTCGTTTTTTAAACACTCTTTTAATATCGTTATCCGCGCTTTTATGCGGATAAAAAGAAACCGCGGCAATCTTTCCGCGGTTTCTTGACATCGTAGAATATACGACGTTCAGGTTATTGTTCCACAGATATGGAACCTGAGTGATCTGTCTCTGTGGTTCAGTGGCAACTTCCACACAAACTGCCGCTTCCTTTATAAGACGGGTTGACGGTCGTTCCGGGAATGCACCAACCGCTTTGGCAGTCTGCCCCCGTTGAGCATGAGCTTCCCACTGATCCGGAACCATTCGGTGTACGGCATGAATTGCCGCTGCTTGAACTGCTACTGCTGGAACTCGAGCTTGAGCTTGAGCTTGAAGAGCCGCTGTTAGAACCGCTGTTCGAACCTGAGTCGATACTGGTTGAGGTGCAAGTCCCGCTCTTGTTCAGCGTATAACCGGTGTTGCAGCGTGCGCAATATCCTTTGCTGCAATCCGTGCAGTTTGACGGGCAGATTTGAGCTACGCACGCGCTGACGACAGGATTCCATATCTGCGAGCTGCTGCAAGAGGCTTGACAGGTGCATCCTGTGTCGGTTGCGGTCGGCGTATATCCCGATATGCAGCTTACGCCCGAGCACATGCTGACGCAGGAATTGCCTGATTGACGATAGCCGTTGGTGCAGGTGAAAGAGCAAATCGTTCCCGTGGATGTACAGCTGACACTCGCAACGTTCGAGCCGATAATATTTGTACATGACGAGCAGGATGTGTTTCCTGTGCCGGAGTTGTATTCTCCGCTGGCGCAAGTTGTGCATGACGCGTTCCCCGTGCCGACGGAATATGTTCCCGCCGCGCAAGGCGTGCAGGCGGAAGCGCCCGCTGTGGAAAAACTTCCTGCCGGACAAGTCGAACAAGACGTATTGCTGCCGGAGCTGGCATTATACGTTCCTGCCGTGCATTTTACGCAGCTGCAGTCGTTACTGTCGCGATAATAGCCCGCCGAACAAGAAATCGAACAGCTGGTTG
>JAFVEJ010000202.1 GCA_017476085.1 Alphaproteobacteria bacterium | reverse complement strand
GTTCTATGGGGAATGTGTTAATAATGAAAGGAAAACAAATCTATAAAAAAAGATACAGCCCCTCCTCATCGCTTTTATTAGAACTTGAAAAGTTTAGAAAAAACACGGATTATCCGGGAAAGCTTTTCCCTAACTATATCGAACGGCGTACGGGAATGATTAATTTTTCCGTATTAGGACGTGATTGTCCGTATCCGGAAAGAGAAAAGTATGCCGATTGGGATAAAGAAAATCACGAACGTCTGACCATTCAGTCCGAACTGAAAAAAGAATTCCCCGAGCTGGAATTTTCTGTCGGTGGGGCGATTTCCATCGATATAATGCCTGCCGGAAACGGAAAAGGGCAGATTGCCGCTCATCTGCGAGGAACATATCCTGACAAAAAAATCATCTTTTTCGGCGATAAAACCTTCAAAGGCGGAAACGACTATGAGCTGGCGCAGGCGCTTTTAAAATTTTCAAACACGCAAGTCGTTCAGGTGAACGGTCCCGCAGAAGTTCTCGATTTTTTGGAAAAGGAGAAAAAGTGATGTCTTGTTATTACATCGTTTCGGGCGGTTTTGATCCACTTCACGAAGGACATATCGAAATGATCAAAGCCGCCAAAGAAAAAAGCGACGGTGTCATCCTTTTATTAAATTCCGATGAATGGTTGTGCCGGAAGAAAGGCAAAAATTTTATGAACTTTAAAACGCGTTTGGCTGTTTGTGAAAAT
Organism: Alphaproteobacteria bacterium; assembly: GCA_017476085.1. Next base: position 7,646 of record JAFVEJ010000202.1, on the reverse strand, counting down.
CTGAAAGGCGTTATTGATGCCTTCGGTTTTGACGATGCGGACAACTCGGCGAGCGACGGCATTCGCAAAGCCAGAGCGAAATATCCGGATGACGAACTAGTGTTCGCCAACGGAGGCGACCGGACAAAAGACAACATTCCCGAAACAGCTGCGGCGCGGGAATGTCGGGTTCGCTTGGAATTCGGTGTCGGTGGGGAAAACAAAGCCAACTCGTCTTCGTGGATTTTGAAAGACTGGAAAAACCAGTAATTATAGGAGCGCAACGATGGAAAAAAAGAAAATATCTTATTGGTATGTCGATGGTCATGCTAATCCGGAAGATTTCTTTGTTTATCACTGGTTGAAAGAACGCTATGATGTCGCTTTGGATGAAATAAATCCCGATTTTCTGTTTTACGATGTCTTTGGTGATAAATATTTGCGCTATAAAGACAGCGTCAGAATTTTTTTGCCGACCGAAGACGAAATCCCGAACTTCAACCGGTGCGATTATGGAACGGGATTTGTTAATTTAACATATAGAGACAGATATTTTTTTCATAATTTTGGCTTGGATTATATCACTCCGGCTTTTCAGGACCGTTCTGCCGTTACGGACGATTTTGTCAACCGTAAATTCTGTAATTTCATTTATTCCAACGCTGTTTGTGGCGAAGGGGCTTTGTTACGTCAGGAACTCTGCAAACGTTTGATGAAATATAAACGTGTAGATTGTCCGGGGGCTGTTTTAAACAATATGGATCGTGGCGTTATCAACGATGTGTATATTGGCGATTGGGTCACAAGCAAGATCCAGTTCCAGAGGCAGTATAATTTCACGATTGCGTGTGAAAATGATGCAACAGATGGTTGGACGACAGAAAAAATGCCGGATGCAATGCGTGCTTATTCTCTGCCGATTTATTACGGTAATCCGGATGTTACCAGAGATTTCAACCCGAAAGCGTTTGTTAATGTCGCCGATTATGATTTTGATTTGGATAAGGTCGTAGAACGGATTATTTATCTGGACACGCATGATGATGAATATCTGACGATGTTGCGTGAAAAGCCGTTGCAGGATGATTTCCGGTATTTTGACGAAAATAAATTCAAAGAATGGGTTTTCCATATCATTGAAAAAGGGAGGAAACCTTTTAATAAGGATCCGCGCGGTCTGATTGAAGACAAAAAGATGATGGCTGACACCAGCATATGGTACAGAGGCGTACAAGGAATAAAAGATACATCGTTAGTCGGACAGTTGCGCGACATTATTCAAGCAGCCCACGCTTTCGTCGAAAAAGACGAAGTCCGTTATCTGAGAAAGAAATACTGTTTACGTTTGTTGCGGTATCAGTTGCTCAAACACATCACTTTCGGCGCGATGAAGAAAAAATACACAGAAAAATACAAAAAATTGAAAAGTAGAATTAAAAGCGGAGTTTGAAAAATGAAAAGAGCGTTGATTACCGGAATTACCGGTCAGGACGGATCTTATTTGACTGAAATACTGTTGGATAAGGGTTATGAAATTCACGGGCTGAAACGCCGCGCGTCGTCTTTTAACACACAGCGTATCGATCCGATTTATGAAGACCGCCACAATGACAATGTTCGTCTGTTTTTGCACTATGCCGACCTGACGGACAGTTCCAGTCTGATCCGTTTGGTTCAGGAAATTCAGCCTGATGAAATCTATAATCTGGGAGCGCAAAGCCACGTTCGCGTTTCTTGGGAATGTCCCGAATTTACAGCAGAAACGGACGCTTTGGGAACGTTGCGTTTATTGGAAGCGATCCGCATCAACGGCATGGAAAAGAAAACAAAATTCTATCAGGCTTCGACTTCAGAATTGTTCGGTTTGATTCAAGAACCGATCCAATCTGAAAAAACGCCGTTTTATCCGCGCTCTCCGTATGGTGTCGCAAAACTTTACGCATATTGGATCACCGTCAACTACCGTGAAAGCTTCGGGATTTTTGCCTGTAACGGCATTTTGTTCAATCACGAAAGCCCGCGCCGCGGCGAAAATTTCGTCACGCGCAAAATCACGATGGCGGCGACACGGATTTCTTTGGGGTTGCAGGATAAACTCTATTTGGGCAATCTGAATTCCAAGCGCGATTGGGGCCATGCGAAAGATTACGTCGAAGGAATGTGGCGCATTCTGCAGCAGGACGAACCCGACGATTTCGTTTTGGCAACCGGAACGACGACCTCTATTCGTGATTTTGTCACGATGACGTTTAAAGAGCTCGGCATCACTATAGAATGGCAGGGCGAAGGTTTGGATGAAAAAGGCATTGATGCGGCGACAGGAAAAGTCATTGTCGAAGTCGATCCGCTGTATTTCCGTCCCGCCGAAGTCGATTTGTTGTTAGGTGACGCAACAAAAGCGCGCGAAAAGTTGGGCTGGAAACCTAAATATAACCTAAATGCGTTGTGCAAGGAAATGGTCGCCTATGATCTGGAAGCGGCAAAGAAGGAAAAACTGCTGAAAGATAACGGATACAAATTCCCGATGCCGGTTGATGTTTAAAATAGGGACTTGCTATGGAAAAAACGTCAAAAATATATATCGCGGGACATACGGGACTGGTCGGATCGGCGCTTTTGCGCTGTTTGAAAAAGAACGGTTATAACAACATCGTTGTCAGGACGCATGATGAGCTGGATCTGACAAATCAGGCGGCGGTTGACGCTTTCTTTGAAAAAGAAAAACCCGATTATGTATTTTTGGCGGCGGCACGGGTTGGAGGCATTGTCGCCAACAACACTTATCCCGCTGAGTTTATTTATACCAATCTGATGATCGGGGCGAACGTCATCAACGCTTCGTATGAAAACGGCGTGAAAAAGCTGTTGAATCTGGCTTCCTCCTGCATTTATCCTAAAGACGCCCCTCAACCGATGAAAGAGGAATATCTTTTAGAGGGCGGATTGGAAAAAACGTCGGAAGCTTATTCGATTGCAAAAATAGCGGCGATCAAGCTGTGCCATTACTACAATACGCAATACGGAACGGATTTCATAACGGTCATGCCGCCGAACCAATACGGAACGGGTGACAATTTCAGTATGCAGACGGCGCATTTCCTGCCGATGATTCTGCGGCGTTTCCATTTGGCAATGTTGTTGCAAAACAACGACTTTGACGCGATCCGGAAAAATCTGAAAAAAGATTCGCTTGGCTGGGGCTTGGATGAAAAAATCGACTTTTCCGATGAAAAATCGTTGGAAGCCGCTTGCAATGCCGTCGGAGCGTACCGCGATAAAGTCACCGCATGGGGCGACGGGAAAGTTTATCGGGAACTGATGAATTCCGATGACTTGGCGGAGATATGCCTGACACTGATGAACACCAAAAGCGCCAAGGATATCGGGGAGTTTTTGAATGTCGGTGTCGGTGAGGACATTCAAATGAAAGCGTTGCTGGAACTGGTCGCCGACATTACCGGTTTTAAAGGCGAAATCGCTTTTGACGCTTCCAAGCCGAACGGCGTTTTCCGCAAGCTGCTGGACAACACAAAAATGAAGGCGCTGGGACTGACGGTAACCCGTTCTTTAAAAGACGGGATCACGGACTTTTACAGTCAATATTTGTTGGAATCAAAGCGAAAATTAAACATTACCGGCTGTCGTTTTTTTTCAGGGAGATTTTGAAGTGGGTAAAATTGCATTGATAACCGGAGTAACGGGGCAGGATGGATCGTTCCTGGCCGAGCTGTTGCTGGAAAAAAGATATACCGTGTATGGAATGGTGCGCCGCACTTCCGTTTCAAATTTAGCTCGGATTGCTCATTCGTTGAACAATGACGACTTTCATTTGATTGACGGGGATATGACGGATTCCAGTTCGATAATGAAAGCCGTTTCCGAAGTGATGCCGGATGAAATTTATAATCTTGCGGGTCAGTCTCATGTAGATATGTCATTCGGTGTGCCGGAATACACCGGAGAAGTGGATGCCATGGGGGTCGTTCGCCTTTTGGAAGCCGTCAAAGTGGCAAAAATAGATGAAAAAGTAAAGATATTTCAAGCGTCGGCATCGGATATGTTCGGAATGGCAAAAGAATCGCCGCAGGATGAAAACACGCCGTTTTCCCCCGTAAGCCCGTATGCGGTCGCAAAGCTGTACGGACATTGGATCGCTAAAGAGTATAGAGCCGCGAGCGGAATGTTTATTGCCAACGGGATAATGTATAACCATGAATCGGAAAGACGTGGTGAGAATTTTGTTACCCGAAAAATTACGATGGCGGCGGTGAAGATCGCGAACGGTCTGCAGGATCACCTTGAACTCGGCAACATGGACGCGTTGAGAGATTGGGGATATGCCAAAGATTATGTTGAATGTATGTGGCGTATTCTGCAACAGAACGAACCGAACGACTTTATTATGGCAACCGGCGTTCAGCATAGTGTTCGTGATTTTACCAAAAGGGCTTTTTCCGAAAAGGGGATAGACCTTGTTTTTGAAGGACAGGGCATAGAAGAAAAGGCTTATGATAAAAAGACCGGAAAAATGCTCGTGTGTGTTAATCCGACGTATTTCAGACCCATAGATCTGGATAATTTGGTCGGAGATCCTAAAAAAGCCAGAAAAAAACTCGGATGGAATCCGTGGAACACTCCGTATGAGAAAATGATTTCAATTATGGTGGAAAACGACAGCTTCCTTATGGAAAAGAAGTAATCTGACAGGAGGAAGAATAGTGAAAAAGATTAAAGTCGGCATCATCGGGACAGGAAACATCGGAACGGATTTGTTAATGAAAGTTCTGAAATCCGATGTTTTGGAAATGGGAGTTTTTGCCGGAAGAAATCCTGAATCTCAAGGTGTTTTAAAGGCAAAACAACTGGGCGTAAAAACAACGGCGGAATCCATCAATTACATAATGAAACATCCGGATTGTTGCGATATTGTTTTTGACGCGACCTCTGCAAAAGTCCATTTTAATAATGCACCGATATTAAAGAAACTGAACAAATTCGCGATTGATTTAACGCCGGCGCATATCGGAAAATTTATTGTTCCCGCAGTGAATTTGGGCGAAGCAATGGATGCGGACAATGTAAATCTGGTTACATGCGGCGGACAGGCAACCGTTCCGATGGCGTATGCCTTGAATAAAGAGGCCGATGTAAAATATTTGGAAATAGTTGCCACGATCGCTTCAAAATCGGCGGGAAAAGGAACCAGAGACAATATCGATGAATTTACGCAAACCACCAAAGAGGCGTTAATGGAAGTGGGTGGAATAAAAAAAACCAAGGCCATTATCGTGCTGAATCCCTCCGAACCTCCGATAAAAATGCGGAATACGGTATACGCCGTTATCGATAATCCCGATATGAACGCTATTTCCGATGCCGTGAAAAAAATGGAAAAAATCATCCGGGAATATGTGCCGGGATATAAGGTGATACTCGGACCGTTGTATGAAAACGGAAGAGTCACTCTTTCCGTGGAAGTAACGGGATCCGGCGATTATTTGCCCGAATATGCCGGAAACCTCGACATTATCACCTGTTCGGCGATCAGAGTGGCCGAGCAATATGTCATCAGACATTATGGAGATTGAAATGGAACGGATTAAATTTATTGACGCCACTTTGAGAGACGGCAATCATGCGTTGAAGCAGCAAATCAGCAGGAGTATCGTCGCGGATTATTGCGAAAAAATAGATGACGCGGGATTGGACGCGGTCGTTGTCGGACACGGAAACGGATTGGGGGCTTCGTCGTTACAAGTCGGGATCGCGTTGGAAACCGATGACGTACTTTTGAAAACGGCAAAAGAAAAACTGAAAAAAACGACATTGGGGGCATACCTGATTCCCGGTTTCGGCACGATAAAGGACAATATAGATTCGGCTATTGAAAACGGTATAGGGTTGTTGAAAGTCGGTTGCCATTGCACGGAGGCGGACACCACCCGGCAACACATAGAATACGCCAAGTTTATGAACATCCAAGCGTACGGGATTTTAATGATGTACCACATGGCTTCAACGGAAAAAATAGTCGAAGAAGCCGGCAAAATGCAATCGTACGGCGCGGACGCTGTCATTCTGATGGACAGCGCGGGGGCGTCGACGCCCGAATTGGTCAAAAAAACGATTTCCGTGCTGAAAGACAATCTTGAAATAGAAATCGGTTTTCATGCGCATAACAATTTAAGTCTGGCAGTTGCCAACACATATGCGGCAATTTGTGAAGGAGCGACGATCGTGGACGGAACGATAAGGGGTCTGGGCGCGGGCGCCGGTAATTGCCAGTTGGAAGCGATCGCTTCCCTTTTAATAAAGGAAGGATACAAGACGGATTTAAATCTTTATAAAATGTTCGATGTGAGCAAGGACGTCGTGGCTCCGTTGATGAACCCGCCTTTTTCAGGATTGGACGACATCAGCATTGTCAGCGGTATGTCCGGAGTTTTTTCCGCCTTCAAAGTCCATGTTTTAAAAGCGGCTGATACTTTTGGCGTGGACGCCAGAGATATTTTTATGGAATTGGGAAAGCAGAAAGTGGTCGCCGGACAGGAAGACAAAATCATAGAAATCGCCGAAAAGATAAGAAGGGAAAAGTAACATGAACCCGAAAAGGTCGCCGGACTATAATGTGGACGCATCCGCATTGGATGCTATCGATACCGATGTTGCGTTAAGGATTTACCAACGGATCGTAAGAGCCCGAGAATTGGATTTGAATGTAATACGGGCCGTGGAGGAAAAAAGGGTCATAGCCCCCGTATACTTGTCCCTCGGACAAGAGGCGGTGGCGGCGACGCTTGCCGAATTTATCCACGGTGAAATGATTTTCACACAGCATCGCAGCCATGATCTGTACCTGAGCATCGGTGCGGATTTATCGGAATTCAGAGATGAACTGTTAGGTCTTCCCACCGGTTTTTCGGGAGGTCGAGCGGGATCAAGCTGCCTCAGATATATGAAAAACGGAATAAGACTCATCGGTCATCACGGTTTGATAGGCGAAAATGTTCCTCAGGCGGTCGGGGCGGCTTTAGCCTGCGGAGAGAAGGTTTTTTGCACGTTCGGGGACGGTTCCGCAGAAGAGGATTACGTTCTGGAATCATTCGGATACGCCGTAACTAAAAATCTGCCGATATTGTTTGTTTGTCTGGACAACGATCTGTCAATACTGACAAAGATCGATGAACGCAGAAGCTGGGATCTGGACAAGGTCGCGGAGGGCTTCGGAATGAAAGCCTTTGATCTGTCCGATTGTCCCTGGACGCTTTATAACCGCATATCAAAGTGGAACGGTCGGTCTCCGTTGTTGATAAATGCGAGAGTGTGCAGAGAAAGATGGCATTCCGGCATCGGCATAGACGGAGAACGGGAATGGAAAAGAAATGAAATCGTTCGGGAACAGTTATGCGGTAAAGGGCTGGAAAAAACGCTGATTGAAATAGAACGCGCCGCCGGAGAGGAGATGGATTCTTTATGGAAAATTTAACACTTGCGGAAACGATCAAAGCAATAACAAGAGATCATTTGGAAAACCATAACGGATTGTTGTTTGGCCAATGCGTAACCGCGGTCGGTTGGGTGAACGGAACCGTGCCGGATTGTAAGAATATCGTGGAACTTCCCATGACGGACGTCGCGGGAGCTGGGTTTGCCGTCGGGGCGGCCCT
>JAFVEJ010000022.1 GCA_017476085.1 Alphaproteobacteria bacterium | reverse complement strand
TGCTTAAACAAAAAACAGACGGCTTTTTCCGCCGGTACAAGGTCAATGTGTTGAACGATCATTCCGACAAAAACGGCGCGCCGTTGATTTTTTTGGACCATCCGCTTTTAACGAACCTGATCGGACGAATTGATCGTCAACAGCAATACGGCGCTTTGATCACCGACTTCAACATGATTAAAGCGGGCGCTCTGCATGAAGCCAACGGAGGATTTTTGGTCATAGAAGCTAAAGATCTGCTGAACCAACAATCTTCATGGGAAGCTTTAAAACGCGCGCTCCGGTCAAAAAAAATCACGATGGATCCGCCTGCCGCAGACGGGATGATGACAACGATTTTGGAACCGGAAGCTATCCCGTTAAACATCAAAATCGTTTTGCTGGGTGAACCGGAACTGTACTATATGCTGGCGGAAAACGATCCCGACTTTATGGAACTGTTTAAAGTTGAAGCAAACTTTTTCCCTTATATGGAAAAAACACAGGAAAACGTTTCCAAGTACGCACGCTTAATTGCGACGCAAGCCCGGCGCAACCAGCTGCGCCCGTTGAAAAAAGAAGCCGTTGCCCGCTTGTTGGAACATGCTTCCCGCCTGGCGGAAGACAGTCAAAAGCTGACGGCTCACATCGCTTCCATCAGCGATTTGATCCGCGAAGCCAATTACTGCGCAATGACAGATAATAAATCTCCCGTTATCACCCGCGCCCATGTGGATCAGGCGATCACGGCTAAAATCAAACGTTCCGACCGCATTCAGGAAAGAATGACGGAACAGATTATGCGCGGTTCCGTTTTAATCGATACAGACGGCTCCGTTGTCGGGCAAATAAACGGTCTGGCCGTTTTAGAATTCGGACAGCTTTCTTTCGGCAAACCGAGTCGCATCACCTGTTTGGCTCGAATGGGATCCGGCGATATCATTGATATTGAACGTGAAGTTGAACTGGGCGGTCCTTTGCACACCAAAGGCGTTTTGATTTTATCCAGTTTTCTGGCTTCCCGTTTTTCACAAAACGCCCCTTTGCCTATGGAAGCTACGCTTGTTTTTGAACAATCTTACAGCGAAGTGGACGGAGATTCAGCCTCTTCCACAGAGCTATATGCTATTTTATCCGCTCTTTCCGACGTTCCGATCCGGCAAAATCTGGCCGTAACGGGATCCGTCAACCAATTCGGACAGATTCAGGCGATCGGCGGAGTTAATGAAAAGATCGAAGGCTTTTTCGACATTTGTCGTTTACGCGGTCTGACGGGCACACAAGGCGTTCTGATTCCCAAAACAAACGTTGTCAACCTGATGCTGCGGCAGGATATTGTAGAAGCCTGCAAAGAAGGAAAATTTCATATTTATCCCGTTTCAACCATTGACGAAGGCATTGAAATCCTGACCGGATTGCCGGCAGGAGAACGCGATGCCAACGGCATATATCCCGAAAACAGCATCAACGGCAAAGTTCAACAGCGTTTAAATCTATTCTTAGAACGAAATCTGGAATATCGCCGGCAAATGCATGTCCCGCCGAAAAACAAGATTTAATCTCTTTGTACGGCAGTACGCGATAAACGCACTCTATTTAATACAGAAAAACCATGCATTGCCGCATGGTTTTTCTTATATACATTAATTATTAAAGGTTGAATTACCCTCTGCCCGCCATACGGTCGCGCAGCACAGCCGCCGATATCGGCGAACGCTGAACTTTCTGAGTATTCGAAGTGCCTTCGGCCATATAATCCTGTGCCGGCGCATGACGCAGCAATGTTTTCATCAAACGATTCGAAGTTCTTGCCTGCAAATTTTCTTCTCTCTGGCGTTTTCTTTCCAAACGAGCCTGTGTTTTCTTTTCACAGCGCTCTTTTGCGCGAGCGCGTATTTCCTGGCGAACGGCCCGCGCTTTTTCGCCGATTCTATGACCGACTTCGGCAATCGTTTCTCCCGTTTTTTGAGCCGCGTCCTTAACCTTTGCGGCAACCTTGTTTAAAACAGTCTGCTTTTTCACAGCGGGAGGTTCAATCGGTTTAATATCAAGCTTAACCGGCGCCGCTTCCGGCTGAACCAAAATCGGCTGTTCTATTTTAATCGGCTCAATTTTAATCGTTTCGCCGTATTTTTCTTTCCGCAACGCCATAATTTCCGCGCCATGTTCCGCACGATAAG
>JAFVEJ010000201.1 GCA_017476085.1 Alphaproteobacteria bacterium | reverse complement strand
AAGCGCATCAAACAAATGATCGGCTCCCGCCCGATTGAACTGGAAGTTGACGGCGGCGTCAATCCGGAAACTGCAAAGCTTTGCGCAGCGGCGGGCGCAGATGTTCTTGTTGCGGGCAGCGCCGTGTTTAATAACGGAAAATATATCGAAAACATACAGAAATTAAAGTCATAACTTTTTTGTAACACACAAAGCAGTTTTGTTTGCCTATAATAAAAATCATCGCTTAAAAAAGGAAAGCTCATGACCGATAAAATTATGATCATGGAAGACGAAGAAGATATCGTCACTTTGCTGCGCTATAATTTGGAAAAAGAAGGTTTCGAAACCTGTTTTGCTATGGACGGAGAAAAAGCTTTCAGTGCGATCAAAATAAATCAGCCGACTTTAATTTTATTGGACTGGATGCTTCCCGGTATGAACGGAGTGGATATTTGCAAACAAATCCGTTACGACAACGATCTGCGCACCGTCCCGATCATTATGCTGACCGCCCGCGGCGAAGAAGCGGACAAGATCCGCGGATTAACCGTCGGCGCGGATGATTATATGGTCAAACCGTTTTCCGTTCCCGAATTGATCGCGCGCATCAAAGCTTTGCTGCGGCGCGTTCAGCCGACAAAAGTCAAAGGCGAATTGTTTTTTGAAGACATTAAAATGGATTTGGCCACTTGCCGCGTTTTTCGCGGTTCCCGCTTCGTCCATCTGGGGCCGACTGAATTCAGGCTGCTGCAATTTCTGATGGAACAGCCGCGCCACGTCTTCCCGCGCGAACAATTATTGAAAGAAGTCTGGGGGGCCGACATCCATGTCGAACTGCGCACGGTTGACGTTCACATCCGTCGGCTGCGCAAAGCAATGAACGAAGGCGGAGAAAAAGACCTGATTCGCACCGTTCGTGCCGTCGGTTATTCGATTGACACGCGCGAACCCGACGAAGCGGATACAGACGGAGACACTTCCGTTTCGGAAGAATAGACGATAAAACAATACTCCTTTTTTCTCTATTATTCTTTGTAAAACGCAGAAAAAAAGTTTGTTTTTGTGCCGGATTCAACAGAATTTCTGTTGACAAAAAACACGCCTGAAACCAATATACACAGGATTGTTTTTTTACTTTAAAAAGGATTTTTTCCATGCATACATATCGTTCGCATACCTGCGGTCAGCTGCGTGCTTCAGACGCGGGAAAACAGGCTCGTTTATCCGGCTGGATTCATCGCAAACGCGACCACGGGAACCTTGTTTTCATCGACTTGCGCGACCATTACGGCATTACGCAGTGTGTCGTCGATATTTCCAGTCCCGTTTTTAAAATTCTGGAAAAATGCCGTCCCGAAAGCGTTATTTGCGTCACCGGCGAAGTCGTTATGCGCGGCGAAGAAAACGTCAATCCGAACCTGCCGACCGGCGACATTGAACTGTCCGTAAATGAAGCTGAAGTACTTTCCGAAGCCGACATCCTGCCGTTGCAGGTCGCCGCCGACTTTGAACAGCCGGAAGAAACGCGCCTGCGTTACCGCTTTTTGGACCTGCGCCGCGAAAAGCTGCACAAAAATATGCTGTTGCGTTCTCAGGTCATCGCTTCCTGCCGTCGCCGTATGATCGAACAGGGTTTTGTCGAATACCAGACGCCGATTCTGACCGCTTCCAGTCCGGAAGGCGCGCGCGACTTCCTCGTCCCGTCCCGTCTGCACCCCGGCCAGTTCTACGCTTTGCCGCAGGCGCCGCAGCAATTCAAACAGCTGTTGATGGTTTCCGGATTCGACCGCTATTTCCAGATCGCGCCGTGCTTCCGCGACGAAGACAGCCGCGCCGACCGTTCCCCCGGCGAATTCTATCAGCTGGACTTTGAAATGGCTTTCGTAACGCAGGAAGACGTGTTCGCCGCGATCGAACCCGTTCTGCAGGGCGTTTTTGAAGAATTTGCAAACGGCCGCAAGGTTACTCCCGCGCCGTTCCCGCGCATTCCTTTTGCCGAAGCGATGTTGAAATACGGTTCGGATAAACCCGATCTGCGCAACCCGCTGTTGATCACGGATGTAACAGACATCTTTACAGGTTCCGGCTTCGGCATTTTCGCCAACGCGATCGAACGCGGCGCCGTCGTGCGCGCGATTCCGGCTCCGGGGGCGGCGACGAAACCGCGCAGCTGGTTTGACAAGATGAACGCCTGGGCGCGTGAAATCGGCCTGCCCGGCATCGGCTTCATCACTTACACGACCGAAGGCCCGAAAGGCGCGATCGCCAAGAATTTGGACGAAGACCGCATCAACGACCTGAAGACATCCGTCGGCGTCAAGGACGGCGACGTGATTTTCTTCGTCTGCGAAAAGAAAGGCAAAGTCGAAAAATTTGCCGGACAAGTCCGCACCAAGATTTGCGAACAGTTGGAATTGCTGGAAAAGGACATCTTCAAGTTTTGCTGGATTACCGACTTCCCGATGTTCGAACTGGACGAAGAAACCAACCAGATTATCTTTTCGCACAACCCGTTCTCGATGCCGCAGGGCGGAATGGACGCTTTACTGAACAAAGACCCGTTGGAAATCAACGCCTATCAGTACGACATTGTCTGCAACGGCATCGAACTGTCTTCCGGCGCTATCCGCAACCACAGACCGGACATTATGTACAAAGCGTTTGAAATCGCCGGCTACGGCCCCGAAGTCGTCGAACACAAATTCGGCGGTATGCTGAACGCGTTCAAGTACGGTGCTCCTCCTCACGGCGGCGCGGCTCCGGGCATCGACCGTATGGTGATGTTGCTGGCGGACGAACCGAACATTCGCGAAGTCATTTTGTTCCCGATGAACGGTATGGCACAGGATTTGATGATGCAGGCGCCATGCGAAGTCACGCCGCAACAGCTGAAAGAACTGCACATTCGGGTTGAGCTGCCGAAAACAATCGAAAAGAAATAAATCTTTTTCAAACAGAAACGGCGGAGCTTTCAAACTCCGCCGTTTTCACGCAAAATGATAAACGGCTTTGTATTTTTTAAAGAAATAAACCGCCATTACAAAGGACAAAACTTCCGCCGCCGGAACGGACAGCCACACACCCGTCATTTGCCAGAAATGCGGTAAAATCAGCAAAGCTCCCGCCACAAACAGAAACGTCCGACAGAACGACAACACCGCCGACACTTTGACATTGGAAAACGCCGTGAACAAGGCGGACGCGAAAATGTTCAATCCCATGAACAAAAAGCATGGCGCAAACAGCCTGCTGCCTTCCAGAGCCATTTCATAAACCGCCGTATCCGGCTCGACAAACAACCCGATCAGCAAATCCGCTTTCCAAAAGCATAACAGAAAAACAACAGCCGACACATATGACAGCATTTTGATGCTGCGGGAAAAAATTCGTTTCAGCCGCTCTGTTTCTCTTTTGCCATAGTTATAGCTGATCAGCGGAGAAACGCCGATCGAGTAGCCGAAACATGCCGATGTTAAAGACGTTTGCATATATAAAATAATGGTAATTGCCGCCACACCGTCCGATCCCGCCAAGCGCATCACGATATTGTTCAGCAAAATCGTCACGATGCAAATCGAAAAGTTTGTCACCATTTCCGACATTCCGTTCGTACACGCTTTAACAATCACGTACGGTCTGAATTTCGGTCGAATGAAATAAACGTTGCCGTTCCGGTTAAAATAAAAATAAAAAAATCCGATCAAACCGACGACGGAAAATCCCGTTCCCGTCGCTATGGCGGCCCCGCGCAGCCCCATATCAAACAAAGCGATAAAAACATAGTCCAAAAGTATGTTTATCACGCCGCTTAAAGATGAAAGCAGCGTTCCGAAAATCGCTTTTCCGCGCGTGATGTAAAACATCGCAAAAGCGCAGGAAAACAAGGTCAGCGGCATAAAAAACACACAGGGATACGCATATTCTTCGCATAACGGCAAAAGATCGTCGTCAGCCCCTAAAAGCAGCAGAATCCTGTCCAAAAACAGCCAAACAAGACCCGAAAATAAAAGCCCCGCTATCAGCGCCGCGATCATGATCAAAGAAAAATTCTGCCGCGCGTCCGTTTCCCTTTTTTGTCCCAGCTGTCTGGCAACCAATGCGTTTCCGCCAGAACCGAACATCGCGCCGATAGCGACAATGCCTAAAATCAGCGGAAAAGTAATGTTTAGCGCGGACAGAGCCTTTGTCCCGACCAAATGAATAACAAACAACCCGTCAATAATGCCGAAAATTTCCAAAAGCATCATGCTGAAAATCGTCGGCGCGGCAAAGCGCAACAATCCGGCTGTCGCGATTTTTTGATCTAAGGCTTCACTCATCGGAACAGCTTAAAAACGCGTGACGGCGTCGGCAAAGGAAACCGGATCCGTCTTTTGATTCAACAAGCCGGAAAGATATTCTTGCGTTTGTCACGATATTTCTGCCAAAGCCGTTAAACTTTCCTGATTTCCGGAAGCCAGAGACGGATACATTTTCAACGCGAAGTTTTTGATCTGGTAATTACGTAAAGGATCGGCGGACGCTTGTTTTCGGTTTTCCGGCACCATTTCCACATAAAACGAATTCGGCATATATTCAACCCAATATCCGTTTAAAAAAATCGTCGCGTCAGTTCCTACTGACAGCGGTAATGAAACAAAAAGAGTGGAAACCATCGGAGCTTCCATATTTTCATCTTCCGATGAAAGGCCTTGGTGTGTAAATTCACTTGTCAAAGGTCCGGCGTCGCGGCTGTAAACTTTTTCAACCGGCACATCAACCGTTTTGTATCCCGTTTTTTTCAGCTTCAAACTGCCGATCTTTTGACGCTCTATCTTTCCGATATACGGTGTTTCGCCCAAACGCGTATCCCCTTGATACACAAAAGCGGAAACGTTGGAATCAATAATGACGACTTGCGGTTCCTGATAAGCACAGGCTCCAATAATTAAAAATAAAGGAACAAAAAAAAGAGATTTAAAATATTTCATTCTGATTTTCTTTCTATTTCTTCTTTTCCTTTGAAGAAAAAGGATTTTGAATCGGAGTTCCTTCCGTTATTCTGATAATCACCCGGCTGATATCCGCCGGCTTTAAATTCGGAACATCCGCAGCGGAAACGAAATTTTCGAACCCTTCTTCAAAAGCCGGCATAAAAACAATGTTTCTGTTCTTGTCTGCCGTAAATTTAGCAATCGACAACGTATCCGTATTTACGATCTTTTCATTTCCCGAACGATCAACAATCGACAGTATAATTTTATGTTGTTCATATGATGGAATATTATTTCTTCGACCATCAGCAGAAGTTATTAAAACAAATTTTTCAAAGTCCGTTTTATCCGACCAAAAATCATGTTTAATCGGGCTCGATTTGATCAGAATCGTATCGGAGCTTTTGACTGCCGGAGCCGAACATAAAATCTGACCGTGTGTTTTCTTTTCGTAAGAACAGCCCGTTTTTTCCGTTACTATGCCTTTGCGTTCCGAAACATTTTTCAGCGCGTTGATCGCGGGTTTAAGAAATAAATTCCGATAATTGTCCCAGTCAAACGAAAAGAATAAAATAAAGAAAGTTCCATTCCCTTTTGCTTTATAAGAAACACGAGCCCGAATGAAGTTGGACGGATAAGACCAACGCATCAACGCCAACAAAATATCTTCGCCTTCCGAAGCGCCCCCAAGATTTAAACGCGTCTTCGGCGGCAGCTTTTCTTCATACCGATGAAATTTATCGCTTGCTCCGGCGATGACGGAAGAAGTTTTCCCAGAAGTAACCGTTTGTATCCTCGTTAAAGCGTTTAATTCAATCGTCTCGCTTAAAATTGCTCCGCCTTTTGCCGCAAACGACCGCGTTACCGGCTCATAGTTTTCCTTTTCCACCGTAAATGTATGCGACCCGCGCGATACGGGAAAATTCCGCAGCGGCGTTGTCCCTACACGCTTTTTATCAACAAACACCTCCGCGCCAGAAGGAAACGAAAACACGGAAAACGAAGCCGATTTTTCCGGCAAAACAATGTTAATCGGGCGCGTTTCGTTTTTTTTCAGATTTAACGGCAAAGACATTGTTTCCGTTTCGGGATGGCGCAGACTTAACGTTATTTTTTCTTCCACAGGAATGCGGTTATATGTCAATGGCGCCGTTCCCAAAGGTTTGCCGTCTATGAACACATCGGCATTAACGGGATCGGTGGAAACAGAAACCGTTGCAAAAGCAGGCACTAAAGTTTTTTTGATTTTTGATGTTTTTCCGGGGACGGTAATTATTTCTTCCGTTACCGTTTGATAACGCGGATGATCAATCCGCAAAGAATGCTTTCCCGCCGACAAAGCCCCGTATAATGTCATCGGCGTTTGACCGTATCGGTCACCGTCAATATAGACGGCGGCTCCGTCCGTAGGCGTCGTTTCAACAATCAAAACACCTTTGGCCGCGTCGGATTTACTGCCGAAAACAGACATCTCCTCTTTTTTGGAACGATCGGCGGCAACCGTTTTTAAACGCGCTTTTTCCTGTGCGATCGCTTTTTTAGAAAACTTATATAACAGCTTGACCGTATAACCGTTTTTATTTTTCCGAATTTCTTCGTCTTCTTTTTCGAAGCCGTCAAAGCGGGCGGAAATACCTGAAAAAATAGTTCTTTCCGTTAAATAAGACGATTCTTCCGTTTGATAAATATCGGCCTGATAAGAATATTCGGCGGGAAAATTTTCCCGGGCAGCCTGATCGTAAGCATCCTTGACGGCCTGATTGAACGCTTCTTTTTCGGAAGAAGCTTCTCCGCGGCCGACATAGTATTTATAAGTGGAATCCGCTTTGGGCGTCGCCTCCGTCCACGCCGATTCCGCATCTGCAAAAAGAGGAAGCAGCAAACAGGACAGAAACGCCGCCCAAAACTTCATCGAAAAGCACTCCGGTTTATTCGCTCATCTGGTCCCAATGAGCTTCTACTTTCTTGGTAAATTCTTCAGAAATTCCTTTCTTTCCGGCGTTGCGTTTGATCGCTTCTTCAATAGCCTTTTTGAAGTCGGCTTCCGGCATTTGAATCCGCGCGAAAATACGATAGATCAGATCGCGGTTTCCGTCCGCATCGATCACGCGGGAAACCTTTTCCCAATAGTTTTTATCCGGACGAATGGAAGATGCCACCAACTTGGAGGTTTCACCGCCGATAAAGCGGGCCTGATCCGCCCCCATTTCGTCGCCTTCTTCAGCGTTCTGGAAAATAAAGTTCAAACGCTGTTCAATCGCGCCGGACAATCTTCCTTTCGCATTGTTTTCGGCAACACGAATACCGGTTTGGAGCCGCTTGCCGGCAACAGGCATTTCATGCATTCCCAACACATAAACTGTGCCTTTTTCAATCGTGAACGTCTTTTCTTCGCTGGCCCATTTCGGACGGGAAGACAAATCGTCCGACCGAGCCAAAACCTGATCCTTCGGGAGAGAAGAGCACGCGGAAAGCGCTAAAATCGCTACAAAAACATAGAAAATACGAGCTGTTTTTTTCATTTTTCTTTTCACCTCTTAAAAGAACAAAAACGCAGTTAGTTTAAAACAAACGGCTGTGCACTTCAAGTCCATATCTTACTTTAGGATTCCCGGAAAAAAAGATGGTAATCGCATTCGCCTGCTGTTACATTGAAAAAAACAACTCTATCGAAAGCTCTTTTTGTCCTATGCTGCGTTTAAAACATCTTCCGATCGACACCGGCAAAGAAAACATCGCTTTTATTAACAAACGATGCCCGGATCTTCAAACAGAAGAAGGCGGCGGATCGTCCAGCCGGATCGAAATACACGGCGGACTGCAGCCGCTGTTTGTCAGCATTTACATTTGTGAAGACGACTCATTGGTCAAACCCGATGAAATTGCACTGACCGATCAGGCTTTCCACCTGATCAGTATGTCGGAAGGATCTGAAGTCGCGATTGCTCCGGCTGCCGCTCCGGCCAGCATCGATTCCGTGCGACGCAAAATCAACGGAGGTATTTTAAGCGCCAAAGAATACCGCAGCATCATTTCCGATCTGTCCGCTTATCGCTACACGCCGATTGAACTGGCCGCTTTTCTGGTTTCAAACGCCAGTTTTATGTCTCCGCAGGAGGTTCTGTCAATGACGGAAGCGTTGATCGAACACCGTCAGCCCGTTGACTGGGGAATTAATCTGGTCGTGGATGAACATTGCATCGGCGGCATTCCCGCGAACCGGACAAAAATGATTGTTTTGCCGATCGCAATCGCTTACGGGCTGTGCATGCCTGGAACGACAACGCGCAGCGTAACTTCATGTTCCAGCGTGGCTGATGCGATGGAAGTGTTGACTGGAGTCGAATTGTCGGAAACGGAAGCCGGCAAAACCGTTAATGAAATCGGCGGCTGTCTGGTTTTGGACGGACAGCGTTTAGCTATGTCCGCCACCGAAGATTTGTTAATGAGTCTGGAACGCGCTTTGGGCATCAGCACGCCGCAGCAAATAGTCGCTTCAATCATATCCAGTAAAATCGCGATGGGAATCACGCATCTGCTGGTCGATATTCCCGTCGGCAAAACGGCCAAAATCCGAACGATGAGCGAAGCAATGAGTCTGCGCAAGCTGTTTGAATATGTCGGCGATATGCTGTCTATGAAAATCGACGTTATTGTCACCGACGGTTCCGAACCGGTCGGCAACGGCATCGGTCCCGTTTTGGAAGCCCGCGATGTCATGAAAGTTCTGCGCTGTCGGGAAGACGCTCCTCAGGATCTGCGTGAAAAAGCCTTATTTATGGCCGGCAAGGTTTTAGAATTTGATCCGCAGCTGCGCGGCGGGCAGGGTTATTACCAGGCGCGCGAGATTTTGGATTCGGGACGCGCTTTGGAAGTCATGAGCCAGATCGTGCATGCTCAAGGCAAACAAACGCCTCCGCCTTTAGGACAACTGACACGCGACGTAACCGCGCCCATATCCGGCGTCATCTCTGAAATAGACGGACAGCAGCTTAACCGCATTGCGATGACGGCGGGCGCTCCCCACAACAAAGGCGCCGGCATCGACTTGATGAAAAAAGTCGGCGATCAGGTCGAACAGGGAGAAGTGCTCTACCGTATTTATTCCTGTAAACCGACTTCTTTCGCGTTTGCCAACGGATTGGCCGAAGGAGCTGACGGTTATAAAATTATGTCGTCAGGAATTACTTACTAATCTTCTTTCCACTGAAACACCGTGCCGCACGGTGAAGAACAGCAAGAGCACTTTTTTTCACAGCATGATGTTTCAACTTGCTCAAGCTTGCCTTTACGCTCCCAATGCGCCAGCATTTCTTTTGCCGCATTTTCCGTCAAATCGAATTTTGCGGCGATATCCTGCAAAGACACCCGTTTTTGTTCCTGCAAATACTTTTTGATTTCAAGCAAAATCATGGGCCGCCTTTCTTCCTGCCAGGCGCAAACCGAATACAATCAATGCTTCCGTCAACAAAATACCCGCAATCCATTCAAAAGAGCCCGAACCTTGCCTGTTTATCACTGCCGTTTGATAAAACAAAACCGAAAGTAAATACGCTTGCGTCGTTGTCCACAAAGCCACCGCCGCCGCCCATTTCAGACTGAACTCTTTGGCGACCGCCCCCAAAGCCGACAAACACGGCGTATAAAGCAAAATAAACAACAAATAAGCAAACGCCCCTATGCGTCCGTCAAAAAACGCGGACAACCGTTCGGTTGACGAAACGCCTTCGGCCACGCCCGCGTATAAAGCGTCAAGCGTCCCGATCAAAGCTTCTTTAGCCATCACTCCGGTGAACAATCCGACTGTCGCCGGCCAGTTTTGTTCGGAAATGCCCATCGGTTTAAAAACAGGCGTAATGCCCCGCCCGATGGAGGACAAAACAGAATACTGCGGAGTCTCGGGAATATAATTTCCTTTAAAATCCACCGAATTCATCAAATTTAAAATAATGACCAACGGCACGATCAACGCGCCCGCCCGAACGATAAAACCATGCAGCCGATCCCACGTTCTGATCGCCATATTTTTAATGATCGGAAGGTGATACGGCGGCATTTCCAAAATCAACGGGACCGGTTTTCCTTGAAATAAAGTCTTCTTAAAAACAAGACCGGTCAAAATCGCAATCACGATTCCGATCATATATAATCCGAACACCATTTCCGTCCCGTAATTACTGAAAAAAGCCGTCGCGAAAAGCGCATACACCGGCAGCCGCGCTCCGCAGGACATAAACGGCGTCATCATTAATGTGATCAGCCTGTCCCGTCTGGAAGACAAAATCCGCGTTCCCATAATTGCGGGCACGGTACAGCCGAACGCGACAATCATCGGCACAAACGCCGTCCCCGGCAGTCCCATGCCGCGCATCAGCCTGTCCATCACAAAAGCGCCGCGGGACATATACCCCGAATCTTCCAAAGCGGATAAGAATAAAAACAAAAAACCGATCGGAGGAATAAAAGTAATTACCGTCGCTATTCCCCGCCCGACTCCGGCGGAAAGAAAAATATTCAGTCCGTTCGGAACATTCATTCGCGTCAATAACGCCGCAAAGCCGTCCACCAGATATTTGTCCCCGAAATCGGCGATCGGATCAATCAGCAGATTGCCAAGAGAAATCGTCCATAAAAACATCAAATACATCATCAGCAAAAACACAGGTATTCCCGTATATTTGCCCAAAGCGATCCGATCCAGACGTTCCGTAACATTCCGCGCCAGCTGATCCGTGCGCGCAATTAATTGTTTACTGATATTCGTAATAAACTCGTAACGCCCGTCCGCTATAAGCGTATCCAGCTCCTCTTGCCCGTTTTCTTCAAATGACCGGCGCAAAGAATCGATCTTCACCGCATTTTCAGAGGAACCGGAAACCCGCGGATCCGCATCTCCGTCCAACAGATGCACCGCCAGCCAACGATCCGACCATCCGTTTTTTTCCGCAATCGGAGCAACAACCGGCAATATCTGTTCCACAGCCGTTTCAATCGTCGGCGCATAGGGGATTTTAAAGGTTTCGTTCGGCGAAACGGATTGTAAAATCTGATTCTTCAATTCCGTGACGCCTTTTGTCTTGGAAGCGATCATCGGAACAACCGGCACTTTAAACAAGCGCGCCAAAGCTTCGATATCGATTTTAATTTTTAAAGCCGCCGCCGTATCCATCATATTCAATACCAAAACAACCGGCAGATGCATTTCAAACAGCTGCACCGTCATGTATAAATTGCGTTCCAGATTGGAAGCGTCCAAAATATTAATGACGCAGTCGGGTTTGTGAAACAGCAGATAATCCCGCGCGATTTTTTCGTCTTCTGAAGTTGCTGAAATGACGCTGAGAGAATAAACGCCCGGCAAATCGACGACTTCTATTTTTCGGCCATCCTTTTCAAAAAATCCGGATTTTTTTTCAACCGTAACCCCCGGCCAGTTTCCGACATACTGATGCGCCCCCGTCAACGCATTAAAAATCGTCGTTTTGCCGCAATTCGGGTTTCCGATCAGAGCAACCGTTTTATCAAAAGACATTTCTTTTGCCTTATGCCGCGTTTGATATTGAAATTAAAGAAGCTTCTTCCCGCCGCAAAGAAACCAAATAGCCGCGCACCTGAATTTCAACGGGATCACCCAAAGGCGCCACACGCACAACTTTCAACAAAGTCCCCGGAGTAATTCCCATCGCCAAAAGCTTTTTGCGATACGAGTCCTTTCCTTTATAAAATCCGGCAACGACCGCTTTATCTCCGGCTTTTAATCCGGCAAATCCGTTTAATCTGTTTTTTTCTTCGCTCATAAGAAGTTTTCCTAATCAAACTTTTATATGACTGTATGTTATCATTAAAAGTTTTAACAGGCAAACATTTTTAATCCCGCAATTCGCATTCCTTATAAAAAAGTCGTCTTTTGTTTCTTGCAAAAAAGAACAGAGTTTTTTAACTTAATTGAAATCATTGTTGATAATAAGGCGCTCTATGCTGATTGAATTGGCTCATTATACTGTTTTGTTCGCTCTAACCGTTGTCGGGCTGCAAACCTTTTTACTTTGTCCGACTTTATGGTCTTCGGGATCGGCTATCGCGATCAGGCTTGGATTCAGGGGAATTTGTTTTACAACCGCATTGCTGTTGTTTTCATTTCTTGTTCTTTTATCCGGATTTATCGTGCATGATTTTTCTTTGGCCGTCGTTTTTGAATCCTTTGATTCTCAAAGCGGATCGTTTTATGCGCTTCAGGCTTTTTGCTCAACGCGGGAAGGTTTTTTCTTCACGTTTATCGTCCTGCTGACTTTTGTTTTTCTTTCCGATTTTTCCAAACGCGAATTAGCCACTTATCAGGAACGCGGACGATATCTGTTTGCCGGCGGCGGTCTGATTTTTTTCCTGTTGATTTTAATGCTGATGACGGCAGACCCGTTTATCCGCATCGAAGAACCGCCCTTTGAAGGAATCGGTTTCAAGCAGGAATGGCGCCCTCCCTATAAAATTTTATCAACGCTGTTTTCGTTTGGTTCATGCGCGCTTCTGACCGTTTCTTTTATTAAAATGATTTGTATGTATTCCAAAGGCCGGCAATTCGTTCGCCCGATTCTGCGCGATAATTTACTTGCACTGATTTTACTGCTGTGCGCTGCGGGAACGGAATTGATGACAAGCTTCACCCTTGCCGGAAGCAATGGCACTTTATGGCAATGGATGCCTGTTAACACACTGCTGCTTTCCGTTATATTGCTGACGGCCGGACAAATCGTTCTGCTGTTTTTCTGTAATATTTCCCATGTTTTTACCAATTGGATTGTTTTCCTTTCTTTTTCCGGCGCAGCTTTATCAAACGCTTCTTTTTTCGCCGAAGAATACCGGCTTTTCGATCTTTCCGATTCGGAAGTCTATTTCCCGAATCCCGTTGCGGCATTATGCGCTTTGGCCGGAGTGATCTGCTTTTTATTGTTTTTATGTTCGGTCGCCGTGAAAAAGACATTTAAAGAAAATGATTTTTCCGTCTTTTCCAGAGAAAGCTTTATCGGTTTGTCCGTAACGGCGCTGACGGCCGCTTCAATCAGCATCGGATTGCTGTCATTAACACCTGCTTTATTTATGTTTCTGCCCGATTTGCCTTTACGGTTGCTGCCGGCTTTGATTAAGACGACACTCTTTCGGACTCTTATTCCGGCTTCCCTTTTATTCTTTATTGCTTTCAGACGAAAATCGGTTGTCACCGGATGGGTTACAACTAATGGCAAAACCGCTCTTATTTTCTGCGGCGGCATTCTTACGGCGATTTGTTTGTGTTATTATAAAGTGCCTCACGCAAAGCAAATTCTTTTCCATACATTGCCGGCCATTTTGATTTTAGGTTCGGCCGTATGCAGTAAAACCTTTAAAATCCCAGGCTCTTTCAACGAAGCCATATGCCTTTTCAGATCCGTTCCGGCATTCACCTATGGAATTTTTTTCATTGCCGTCGGATTTAGCATTTTTTCCTTTGCTTTGTCATATGCCGTTTTTAATCAAACCAAAACGATTGAAACATATAAATTTCAAGACTTATCCCGAAGTGATATTCCATGCGCCGTTGAACAGCTGACGGGAAAAGCGGAAACAGCCGGAGCCCGATACCGTTTGTTATGCAAGCCGCCTCTGGAATTATTGAACGGCAATCCGAATTTCCAATGGCCGGAAAAAAAATTGAAAGCAGCTTTTTTACACACAACCCGATTTTCGACTCGATTGATATGGGTAAATCAGAATCAGGAAGATACTTTATCCGTACGAATTATCTGTTATCCGGCGCTGCAGCCAGCTGTTTGCGGAATTTTTCTGATCTGTTCGGGCTTATTGTTCTTCCTGCTTTCCATAAGAAAGGAGAGCGCCCCATGAGATGGTACGGCTTTGTTTTGATTTTTTTTGTTTCCACCGTTTTTTGTAATTTGATGTACACGTTCAGATTGGATTTCACGGCAGAAAATTCTCTGGTCATCAAGGACTTTCCTTTGCCTGAAGGAAAACTGCACATTTTAGACCGCCCCGAAGAAGCCGTTCTGTCCGCGGAAACCATGCCGAAACAGCCGTTGCTTTTGTTTTTTTTCGCTTCATGGTGCAGACCATGCGTTATGGAAGCGCCCGTTATCGTTAAATTGTCCGAAAGAAAAGATGTGCCCTTTATCGGCATCGCCGTCCGTGACGATGTAAAAAAGTTAACCTCTTTTTTAAAAGAAAAAAATCCGTATCAATTCGTTGCGCTGGATCCGAATGCAAAATGGGCGGAAGCGATGCATGCCGATAAATTGCCCACCGCTTTTATCCTGAATGAAAAAAGCCAAATCGTTGCAAAAATCAACGGTATCATAACGGAAGACTTTTATATTCAAACTGTTCTGCCGTTTCTGCAGGAGCTGAAAAATGAAAAGCCTCTTTAAATTCTTATTTCCGGCAATACTGCTGCTTTCAGTTGCGCGGAGCTTTGCGAATGATACTTTTTCCGTAGAAACGGAAGCCTTGGAAATAGCCGACAGATTAAGATGTCTGGTTTGTTCGGACGAAAATATCGAAAACGCAAAAGATGAAACCGCAAAAGATATGCGCTTTTTTATCCGCCGTCATTTGGCGGACGGCAAAACACAGGATCTGGTTGTTCATTTGCTGCTGGCACAATACGGGGATATGATTTCTTTGGAAGATATGCCGACTCCGACCGCTCAACACGAAGAAATGTTTGTAACCGTTTCTTTCATTTTCACCTTTGCGGCAATGGGATTTTATATTTACCGCAGATCCCGGAATTTTAAAGCGTAGAGGCTTGTCATGATTTTCTTTTTAACAGCATTGCTTTCGTTGACAATCGGAGCGCTCAGCTTATTTATTTTTCCTATTTTGCCGTTAAATCGCGGCCATGGAAAACATAAAAAGATAAAATTGACATATATTTGTTTTGTTTTTTTTCTTTTTGCCGTTATTGTCCCTGTTCTTTACGGCTACCAAGGCAAAATGTTAATGCCGGATTATCCTTTGGCTTCCCGAGACACACTTCAGTCCGAAAGTAACACTCGCGCTATGGCGCGCGCCAGACGACTGGAAAAATATCTGGATATGGCTCCCGATGATGAAATTGTCTGGCGGCAGTTGGCTCAGACTTACAGAACGGCCGGTTATTATGACAAAGCCGCCATCGCCTACCGCAACGCCATAGAACGCGGCATCCCCGAAGATATTTCCGGTTGGCATGCTTTAGCCGAAACATTGATTCAGGCGAACAACGGCCGAATTACAGGGGAAGCCCAAAAAGCCTTGGAAAACGTATTGCGCTATCGCCCCAACGACCCCAAAGCCATTTACTTTTTGGGATTGGCAAGGCTGCAACATAAAGAACAGCAAAAGGCTTTAGCTTTGTTGCGTTATCTGGAACAAAGCCTTTCTGCGGAAGATCCTTGGCTGACCGTTATCCATGAAAGAATTTCGACTTTGCAAAAAGTATTGCAAATCGATCCGCGGGGCATTAAACCGCAAGCTCCTATTCCTTTGCACTGAAAAAATCAAACCCCCGTGCCGGCCGTCGGCAACGAAGCGTTCAGCGTATTTTCCTGACGCAAAACAGCGGCCGTTTCACGAACGCGGTCCTCGTCTCCGTCCAAACTGAGAATTGTTGCCGCAGCTAAACGGATACCGCATTCCTGCGTTTCAGAAATAACTCCCGATGCGCCCAAACGTACCAATTCCCCCCAGCGCGCATCGTCGTTGCACCGAATGAAAACGGGAATGGAAGAAGACACCTCGCGCACAGCCTGCAACACGCGAATTGCGGAAGGCAAACCGCTGATGCAAATCATTACCGCTTTAGCTTTTGAAATATTGGCGGCTTCAAGAATACGGGTATTTCCGGCGTTGCCGAATAAATATTCCCTCTTGTTTTTCTTTGCCCATTCAATATGGGAAACATCCGTATCCATTACCAAAAACGGTATTTCATTGCGCGTCATCATACGCGCCGCCGCCTGGCCGACACGCCCGTATCCGATCAAAAGCACATGATTTTCCAGTTCTTTTTCATCTTCAATGTGGTCGGGGACCGCCGCATTTTTGGCCGCCTCCTGCTTGTCTTTTTTCTCATCAAGCAATTTCAGGACAAAAGAGCTGACAAACGGTGTTAAAGACATAGACAAAGCGATCACAACCTGCAGCAACGAAGAAACCTGAACACTGATTAAGTGAAAGTTCTGAGCCGCCAGATTAAACACCACAAAACCGAACTCACCGGCCTGACACAAAAAAACAGAAGATGTCATAGAACCGTTATGATCCACTTTCATATGGCGTT
>JAFVEJ010000200.1 GCA_017476085.1 Alphaproteobacteria bacterium | reverse complement strand
GGTACAATGGGAAAGCGTTTATCAGCCGAAAGAAAAAAAGGAAATCCTTTTCGGCTATTCGATCGCCTGGCCTAAAGACAGAATGCTGACGGGACTTTAAAACGAAAAAGGGGAAAACTGAAGTTTCCCCCTTTTTTTCAATAATGGTCTTTTATTTAAAATATCTGTTGAACAAACCGTCGAAACCTTTGCCATGACGGGCTTCGTCCTTGCACATTTCATGAACCGTGTCATGAACGGCATCATAACCTAATTCTTTTGCCAGCTTAGCCAGTTTTAACTTGCCTTCACAAGCGCCGTATTCGGCGGCAGCCCGCATTTCAACATTCTTTTTAGTCGAATCCGTGACAACTTCGCCCAACAATTCCGCAAAACGGGAAGCATGATCCGCCTCTTCAAAAGCATAACGCTTAAAAGCTTCGGCAACTTCCGGATAGCCTTCACGATCAGCCTGACGCGCCATAGCCAAATACATTCCGACTTCACAGCATTCGCCGGTAAAGTTTTCCCGCAATCCGGCGACAACGCGTTCATCCAATCCCTTTGCCACACCAACCTTATGTTCATCGGCATAAGTTTTGGCTGTTTCATCAACGACTTTAAACGTCTTGGCCTTGCAAACAGGACATTCTGCCGGCATCGTATCGGATTCGATAACTTGGCCGCAAACGGTGCAGATATATTTCATTTGTTTGTGTTCCTTTCTAAAAAAAGAGATAACCGTTTGTTCAGGTTATACAAAAGCATCTCTTGATTGCAAACAGATTCTTAAATCGACTTTAAAATCCTTTTTTCAACCAAGAAATACAGCTCAAGAAAAGCTATGGACCATCAATAATAAATTATGCAATTTTTTTCTTTTCATTCCTCTGCGCTGTCCTTTTTCCAAAAATTCTTTTTTGCGCTGATTTTAATAATTTTTCGGCGCATCCAATTTCCGGAACATCCCGCCGCACTTCATATAAAATTGTGGAAAAACAGACCGGCCAGCGTATCTGACCCGACTGATATCAACTATGAAATGATCCTGAAATAAAATCTATTCTTGTTGAAAACCGGTGCCAAGCGGTATATCCTTTTCTTAAAATTTAAAGCCAACTTTAAGAAGGGATATATTATGCTTTATACGATTGGTGATGTTTCGGAAAAAACAGGACTGCCGGCTCCGACTCTGCGTTATTATGATAAAGAAGGATTACTTCCCTTCGTCAACCGCGGCAACGGCGGTATCCGCAAGTTTCAGGAAACTGACCTGGAATGGTTGCGATTAATTGAATGCTTAAAAGCCAGCGGACTTCAAATTAAAGATATCAAACGGTACATCGATTTGTTCGTTCAAGGAGATTCGACAATCGAAGAACGTCGCCAGATGTTCTATACACAAAAAGAAAACGTCGAACAGGAAATCGAACTGCTGCAAGGCACTTTGGATTTATTGACGTATAAATGCTGGTTCTATGATACGGCCATCGAATTGGGAAGCACGGAGGCGGTTAAAAATCTTCAGGAAAATCAAATTCCGGCAAAAATAAAAAAAATTAAAGCAAAAATGAAGCGCTTTGATTGCTGCGGCAAAAAAAGACAAAACAGAAAATCAGCTTAATCAAGGACAAAAAAATGCTTCAGCCTCATATCAGAATAGATGAATCCCATAATGCAAAATATGCCTTGCTTCCCGGGGATCCCGCGCGGTTAGATCGGATCATACCTTTTTTATCGAATGTAACGGAATTGGCTTACAATCGCGAATACCGCAGCATTTCCGGTTTTTATAAAGATGTTCCCGTATTGGCTGTTTCGACGGGAATCGGAGGATGTTCCGCCGGCATTGCCGTTGAAGAATTGGCGCGTACGGGAATAAAAGCAATGATTCGAATCGGATCATGCGGCGCAATGCAGCCAAACATAGGGTTAGGTGATTTGATTTTAGCGGCCGGAGCCGTACGCGACGATGGCGCATCGCAGGCCTATGTCGATTTGCGTTTCCCTGCCGTAGCCGATACAGAATTGTTGAACGCGTGTCTGACCGCCGCCCATCAAAACGGCTTTGCACATCATATCGGCCTAATCCACAGCCATGAAAGTTTTTATATAGACAACAACGAAGAACAAAAGCAATTCTGGGCAAAACGCGGTGTTTTAGGGGCGGATATGGAAACGGCGGCTCTGTTTACAATCGGACGGCTGCGCGGAATAAAAGCCGCTTCGATTTTAAATAACGTCGTTCTTTGCCATACGGATACGGCAAACAGTATCGGCGGCTATGTTGACGGAGAAAATTCAACGGTTCAAGGTGAAAAAAACGAAATCCAAACCGCTTTGGAAGCTTTCGTCCTTTTAGAACAAAAATAATTAATCGGTTTCAATACGGCCGCCGTTTTCAGCGTAATAATTTTCCGCATAAAAAAACAGCTCTGCCGCTTAACGTGCGGTTTTCGGATTACAAAAAGCTCCGCAATGTTTTTGCGGAGCTTTTTGTGTGGTTTTAAGCCTGAATCCTGATCAAGTATTGTCCATACTCTGCGCCACTTTTTGCAGCCTCTCCATTTCTTTTTTGATCTTTTGCAGTCGTTTTTCGATCTTATCCGCAATTTCGTATGCTTTTTCGGCATTGTCAGCGAACATTTTTCCCACTTTGATCGAATACATACACGAAGCAACTCCCAGTGTAACAATAGTAATAATAAACATAATTAAATCCATAATGAACCCAAGGATCATTTTTATCGCTTTCAGCGCACAATTTGAAGTAAATCCCCCTTCCGCAAATTTACCGGCCAATTCATCCGCTTTCGGCGCCATAAACCAGCACCAAACAACCACGCAATGCACAAGGAAAATACTTCCCAATGCGCCGCCGATACCGCTGTCAAACAAAGAATCCCAAGCTTCGACATAATCACCGCTTTGCATTTTAGCCATAAAATTATTAGTATTATCACCCGCGACATTCCATGACTTCTCCACTAATATATTAATAGCGGAAGCAAGAAGTCCGGTGATAAAGAAAACCAGCGTACTGTGCAAAAAAACGCTCCATGCGGTATCGGCAAAGCTGGCTGTTTTGGGAAACACCCAGGCAGCGATAAACACGGGCATCATTCCGACCAACATTCCGATACGGAAAATCACGTCCAACACCGCAAAAGAAAACAGAATGGCGATAGCCCAGAACATGCATCCCAAAACGGCACCGATTTGGAACATTACCGGATTAAAAATATGAAATTTTATAGAAAAAATTATCAATGAAATTTCAATTTCTTTCCAGAACCATGCGCCGCATCTTAATCCATGCGCGATAGCTTGGCTTTGAGCCATACTGGAGGATATGCTTTCGATCATTTGATTTAACGCGCCGCGAACGCCGGCCCCCATAGGTCCGCTACTCATTGAACCGCTGATATCCCCCATCGAAACGTTAAGCCCCGAATTGGTCATAGCGATCACATTCGTTGCCAATCGCGCGCCGGCGGTTAAAACCGGATTAACGATGTATGTAAAAGCCATCGCCGCTCCGCCTTTTAAAAACAGCAGAGCAAAAAGAACCTTTAATAATATACCGCCAAGCTTTGTCAAATATTCCGCCGTTTCACGATTGCCGAAACTTCCAAAAAAAGAAGCCGTTTCAAAAGCAATCCATAAACCGCATCCGGCGACGACAAGACTGCTCAGCGGACCGCTTAAAGCGCTGTTGATTTGACCGGCCACCTGATTACACGCATCAAAAACCAGCATAAAAATCTGACAGGCCCAACAATGTTCTGTTCCGGAATAATCGCTGAGAGCATTTTCCCATGAGCCACACACTTCGCTCATATCCTTGTCAAAAAGACCAGCCATAACCGGACGGGATAATATAAAGAAAGAGCCGATGGCAACAGCCAACCCGCCACACAATCGTTTAAAAGCAAAACGTTTTGTCATATCAAAACCCTTCCTTGTCCCAAAAAGAACTCTTTCTCTTTTTTTTCTTCTTCAGCTTTTCTTTTATTTCCGGCCAAGTAATAACCACCGCAACAATCAATAAAAAGCCTATTATTCCCCAAACAACATTTAAAAATGCCGAAGATTTCAATAACCGTCCTATTGGCGTTCCATAGATTAAAAAAAGCAATCCTCCCAACAGAACATATTGTTTCAGCTTAGACATCCAATTTATTTACCCCGTAGTTTCCGGTTTATTATCCTTATCCTTGTCCTTGTCTTTATCTTTGTCCTTATCTTTGTTCTTGTCTTTGTCCTTGTCTTTGTCTTTATCTTTATCTTTATCCTTATCCTTGTCTTTATCCTTGTCCTTATCCTTACCGAAATCTCTGGCATCAGCGGCTTTAGTGTTTGCCTTTTTCTCAAGGCCTTCCATTGCCTTACCTTTCGCTTCGCCCACTTTTTCCTGTGCTTTCTGTTTCACCTTATTTACTATCGCCTTGGACATACCGCCGACCGAACCTCCGGCCAAAGCTCCTACGAAATCAAGCACCACTTCCGAAAAACAAATGAAAAACAGACTGAGGAAAATCAATCCCGTCAATCCGGGGCCGTATAATACTTTATCCAACGCTTCCTCATCCGCCAAAATAACCGAATAAAGCGACGTGGGAAGGAATTCCTCAGAATATTTTGTCAAAACACCGACGGCACATGCTGCAAATACGCACATCCCAAAAACAGCCATACCTATTTCCATTATAATTTTAACGACCACGCCCGTAAACCGCCGTGTCTGTTTAAAAATATACGCGGCCACCGCTAACGGAAGCATACACAAAGCGATTCCGTACCTGAACACGCAATCCAACAGCTGAAGCGGTAAATACACCATCAAAATTAAGGAAATCACATAAACAACCGCCCCTGTAAACATTGAAAAAAGGCTGGCTCCTTTTGCGATGGCTATACCGCCGATTGTCGCTCCGAAATTCATTTTTTCCTGCAGTTCTTTGACCAAACAAAGCAACCCGGATTGCGGAGCGCCGCCTGCCGAGCATGGCACATCCCCTGTTGCCTGAATAACTGTCAGGCCCGCGTTAACAAAACCGCCGAAAACTGGTTCTGCAAACCACGTCAGCGCAGATCCTTTTCCTCCTCCCGCTAAAGCGCGCAGCAAACCAACGCCCATAACCAGCCAAAACGTCTGCGCCGCTATTGCCGACCAAAATTCACCGGCATCTTTTTCATGCAAAGAGCCGACAAATTTTAAAATAAAAACTGCCAACCACAATCCGTATCCGACGGCCACCAATCCCACCGCGCTGGAAGCGACGGAAGGCACAACACTGCTTGCCGCACCGCTTGCAGCATTATAAACCGTTTCAAAAAGAGAACACGTCCAACATCCCTTTGCCCATTTTTCGTATTTAACCGCCTCATCCGCACTATTTTGCGTTTCAGTGTCATCCGAGCAGCCCGTCAAAGAAACGACGCAAAGCACTAATAAAAGCATGCACACAAAACGTGCAACATACGACCGTTTTAAAATTAAAGTACATGCCCTTATCATTGTATTTTTCCCAAAAAATCAAATTACCTGTTCAACGCTTCTCTTTTTATGCAGATTTTTCCTTACAAAGAAAAAATCCAAACGTTCTCTTTTATCTTTTCCATTCCTCCTGTCGAAAAATCTTGTCCTCAGTACTTAAAATTCTTTTTATGATACCTTTGGGAGATAGCCTGATTAGGTATAATGCGACTAAATTTACTGGTCGTCACTCCTTTATAATCTCCGTTGCTATCATAATCCAAATCGGACCTTTCCCTCGCGCTGCCGTCAGCTCTATCTATTCCTGTGGCCAAAACCGTTCCATTTCCGTCACGCTTGGTCCATGTATCGCCGGAATGTCTTCCTTTTTCATCATAGCCTATTGTTTTTTCTACCTGAGAGCCATCCATATAATCCGTTGTTGAATGGACCGGCACACCACCTTGGTAATCGGTTGTGGTAAGCGATCCGTCCGCTTTATTATCGGTATAACTCTTTGTCACCGTACCGTTGCTATCACGGTGGCTCTCTGTTTCTGATAT
Organism: Alphaproteobacteria bacterium; assembly: GCA_017476085.1. The sequence goes on along the minus strand of JAFVEJ010000200.1, from coordinate 9,038 downwards.
CGTTTTCCCCTGCGCGTCGACTTTCTCTGTATGCGATACTCCCTCCCCTGTTTTAGGATCATATGTAGACTGCGTATATTCCTTAGAAGATACCTTTCCGTTTTCGAAATTCGTAGTAACCGATTTTACTTCCTGTCCCTTATCATTATATGTTGCGGTCCCCGTTGATGTAATGCGCCCAAATCTATCTTTTGTTCTAGTCGTGCTTACTCTATTACCTTGTTTATCTGTCCCGAAAGTTGTAATCGAATGGCTTCCGTCCGGATAAGTGGTTCTAGCCCTCTGAGGCTGTCCATTCTGATCAAGATGCATTGTTGTTTCAGATCCGTCGGCTCCCTTAATCTTCCTGTCGATACTGCCGTCTTTTCTGATTTTATCCACCTGTTTTCCGTCCGTTCCCACAGTTGTTTGTTTTTTCAGATTGTTGCCCCGTCTATATTCATTTGTTGTCACAACACCATTTGCATCCTGTGTTGTCTCGCGTTTCAGTTCTCCCATGCCCATTGCTCGTCCCAAATGGGTATGGCTAAGAGCGCGTCCCAGCGCAGTATTTTCACCCCTGTAGTGATACGAGTTCGTTTTCATTTTTTCGTCTTGAGCCTTAATATCCGCCAATCGAGAACTGCCGGCTGTTATCGCGCCGCCGCGAGCCTCATAAGCTCCCCGTCTGGAACGGGATAACAGTTTTCCGAAATCCTTGGTCTGGCTGCCGTCTTTCTCCATATAGCCTCTGTTTGTCAAACGCGCCCTCGCTTGCTGATAACGCGCCTGCTCCCGTTCGGATGGTTTAAATTCCTGACCGGTCCTTTTAGCCGCTTCAACTTTAGCGTTATATTTATCCACCGTACGCGCGGCCTTACGATCTTTTATACGATTGCCTACTTTATTAAGACCTCCTTTTACGGCGCCTCCTATGGCGTTCTTAGCTATCGTCCCCGCCTTTTTCATCACCGGATTGGCAACCGTTTTAGCCGCCTTAATGGCATTATCGCCGGAGAAGTCAATTCCGGAAAACTTATTCGCCAATTCTCCGGTTGCAGTGTGCATCAGCAATATGCCATACACCACACAAAGCGCAAAGATCAAAATACCGCCGCCGCTTGTATCGACGCCCTCACAGAGATTTCCTTCCTCAAAATGAAACATTCTGTTTTTACATACAATTGCCGTTTTATCGGTATCCGTTATATTTGTATTTCCCATTAATCCGCTGGTACCGGAAGCATCCGCCAACAAATTAATCGCAATCAGCGCCGAAATTTTCAGCATCATAAAAACAAACGCGACATTTAAAAGCGCGCTGAAGCCCGTGCCGGCATATTTTCGAGTCGATTTAAACACCCAGGACGCAATAAACAACGGGCATAAAGCGGCCACAACCCCCATACGGAAAACCGCATCTATTACAAAGAAGGGGAAGAAAGCCATAAAAATCCATGCTCCGACCTTCATGGCACATCCCATAGTAAGCACACCAATATCCCACCAACCGGCTTCGGGCAAATCTTTCCCCAAGATACTGAAGATATGAATTCTTGAAAGACATGCCGTATAGCTTCCCATAGCGCTGATTTGGCCAATCGTTTCATGAACCGTGTCCGCCATACCGACTAAAGCCGCTCCGGCACTTGCCAACCCTCCGTTGGCAACCGTAATCTGGGGATCATTCCCGCCAATAAGCGAGCCGGCATTCACAAAACCAGCCCCCGCTTCAATCACCGGCGCAAAAAAGTAATTAAAAAAGAAACCGCTGTTTTTCAAAAGCGCTATCGCGATAAGAACTCTGAAGAAAAGTCCCCCGATTTCCGTCATCGCCTGCGGAAGATCCGGCGCCTGAAATCCCCCTATAAACTTTATCATAAAAACAGCCAGCCACAGCCCGGAGCCGGCAACAACCACGCCGACAACGCCGCCGGCCACACTTGTAAAAGTCCCTTCCCCGACCGCCACGGCGGCGTCCACAACAGATTCCAACGGCCCTTTCCACCATTTGCCATTACTAGCCGTTTCGCTGTTTATATTGCATGGCTCGTCTATCTTAGAATCATCTGTAAACGCTATCGTCTCAAGACCTATCGGGCCTGCCCAACACTGCGCCGAAACGGCCGAAAAAACACATGCGGCTAAAAGCAACCATAAAAAAGCCAATCTACTTTTGTGTTTATAATTATTCATTGTTGAACATCCTTTCAGGCAAAATCTCAAGACTTTTCGAACCATGCCGTGCTGATAAGAATCCTATTTTTTTAGGCTAACACAAAACCATAATACAAAATGTGACAGTTTTTTGATTTTTGTCAAAAAATATCTTGCCTCTCCCGGCGGCATAGATTTTTTTGACTTCTTATTTCTGTTTCGTTATATTAACCGTATCGTTGTTTTAATTTTGTTTAAGAATAAGCCTATGGATTCTCCGCAGCAGCCCTCTTCACCCGTCCCTGTCAAAAAGATTTTGGTCAAACGGGTTAAAGTTCTTGTCAAACGCCCGGTTTCAGCGCCTTCGCAATCGGCTCCAATCATAAAACAGCCCGTTGCACCGGCTCCCGTAAAACCGGCCGGCACATTTGCCGCGCCCGCTCCGGTTCCCCCTTCAGGAAACGAATCGCCCGCTAAAAATCAATCCGGCAGCAACGGTTTTCTTCCTTTTGCCATTGAAATACCGAAAGACATCACGGCAACCCTCAGAAAAGCGGACAATATTTTTGTAAAAATGTTCCTCTTTTATGTCTATGCCCGCATTTATGCTAAAAAAGTCGCTCAGCAAAACGGTTATCAATTCCCCAAAATGCGGATTCCCTTACCTGAAAGCTCAAATTCACCGGCAGAATTTTTGCAGAAATTCAAGAAAAAGAAACCTGCCGCCCTTATACAAGATTTAAGAGAGATCGCTCCATTCATCAACGGATTGGAACGGATTATGAAATCGACCGCTCCGACGGAAAAGCTTCTGGAAGCGGAACGCCTGCGGATAGGAGACCAAGTTCCGTCAACATCCGACCAGATTATTTTAGCTTATTTGGATATACGGCTTGACATGCAAATAATCAGTCAAAAAATAGAGCTTCGCGGAGTTAAAGAACAAGCAAAAGAAATCATCAAAAACGTAAAAAAAATAAAAGAAGACGTTGAGGCTGTAAAAAAACGTTTCGTCGCCGCAATCGAACGCAAGAAATTTCCGGTGGATGCCAAAAAACTGATTGACAACTATTTCAATTTGTCAAAAAAAGAACCGGAAAAGGCGTATCAGACCTTAATTACAAACCCGTTGTTTTTTTCCCCTATTCTATTGGAAAAAATGCCTAAAAACACCTCTGCAGCGAAAGCCTCCGCCATCAACAAACAATTGGCGTCTTTTCTTAAAGGCTTAAAAATATAGTCCTTTCATTAATATGAACTTTTAATGACTGTATAGACAAAAAAAAACTTTCCTTATATACTCGACAGCTAAGGAAGCGTTTATTCTATTTCTCAAAAGGAGAATGTTTATGACCGAAAAAAACAAAAACATGACCAACACAGACAACTCCACTGTCTTTGATGAAAAAGAAGAATCGTCGTCAATGACCTTTTCTGAAAGAGTCACGCCGGATCAAGGGCAAGCAAAAAAAAGAGAAAAAAAAGAAGAAGAAAAAGAGGACGGGGAAATTAAATTCCAATTCAGAGGAAATACCAGAGATGAGATAATGCTGAATTTTATGTCTGATTTATACAGCGCCGCTTTGGGAGACGGCCCTATACATGATGATATTTGCCTGATCTTTGGCATAAACGGAAAAGGTCCTATAAATACATATAGAGTATCCAAAAAAGAATTAGAAGCTATAAAAAAAGAGAGAGAAAACACGATAAACACCCCTAAAGGTTCACTACAAAGTCTCGGAGACAGAGCAAAGGGTTTAGTGGAAGCCATAGATAAACATTTACAGGCCGGACAAAAACTCGGTGCCAGGAAAGATGCACTGGAGGCTTCCTTACGGACTACCGAATATGCAAGAAACAGCACCAATACTGCCAACGTGACGCGCCCCATCATGACTCCCCAAAAAGGGCACTCATACTAAACTTCTTTGCCTTTTTCGAAAAAGGGAGCACGCCGCTCCCTTTCTTTTTGACTTTTATCAGCATTGTTATATATTTAATATACAGTAATATGAGGGGGTTAAATGAAAAAAGGAAAAATACGGCTTATCCCGCTTCTTTTTTCGGCGGTTGTTGCTGCCGGGCTCTTTTTTGTAATTGCGCGCAGCATTTTTTCGTATTGCTGGGGGTTTGACCTGATTTCGGAACGGCATTGGAACCATATCATAGAAAAATGGAAAAGCGGCTGGACTCTGCGCAAACCCAAAGAGGTTATGTTCTTTGTCGGACTGTTGCTGCTGATCCCCGGATATTTCGGAACATTGTTTGTTGTTTACGTTTTTCCCTTAAAAAAGTTTTTATTATTTCCTAAAACATTCTTCGAAAATAAGAAAAAAGCTAAATTACAGGCTCAATCTATAGCAGCGGCATTAGGACCGGCGAATCGTCAGGAAGCTTTAGCCGCTAAAAAAGAACCCGAAAAAACCATCAAAATTTCCTCTCAAAAGCTACACCATATTGACCATCTGCGCGGAAAAGGAACCGCGGCAACGGCCGGACACACAGAAAAAAGTTCGTCGCTACAAACAAATGAGTCTCCGGCTGATCAGGCGGCTATCCGCTTCGATTTATGGCAAAAACTGGCGGATACGTTGGAAGCCAGAAAAATCTTTATTTTACGGCAAATGAAAATCGTGGATTTTCCCGTCAATTTGATTGCAATCACACAAGAAGGGGTGTTTTTGCTTTGTGAAGGCCCGGATGAAGGAGAAACCTGGGAAGTTATGGAAGATGCTTCCCCCGCCGTTTGGAAAACGGAAAAAACTTCCATTCCCTCTCCTTTGCGTCCTATGGTAAAAGCCAAGACTGTTTTGCAAAAATATTTCTCAAAAGAAATGCCCGAATATGCCGAACTGAGCATTAACTGCTGCATGATATTGGATCATGGAAATGTCTTGAATACGGACGAACTCCTGAAGCATTTGGAAAAGTGGGATATATCTGTTTTAAGGATGGGATCCTGCAAAACCACTTCTCTGCCGGATACAAATGCCTTGACAGAATACATTAAATCACAGCCGGCCTCTTCGCAGACATTGAACGATGCGATGGCTGTCGCAATTCTTGATTTAATGGAAACAGGAAATGGCGAATAACGGACACAGGAGGCTTCGTTGGTCAAAATAATTTTTGCCATTTCCCGGATTTTCTTTATTTTGTTCATCTGGACAATCGGATACTTTTTTTGGCTGCAGCGTCTGATGATGTCTATGTGGGGATTCAACCCTACGGCACGGCAGCATTGGCTGTATATTTGGAATGAATGGCAAAACGGCTGGATAATTCAATCTGTTCGCGAATGGTCGTTTGTTATCGTTTTGTTTGCAATGTTGCCGGTCTGGCTGACGGGCAGCGCCATTCTTTGTACCATCCCATGGCTCAAATGGTTTAAAATTATCTTGCTTTTCCCTCTGCGCTTTATACGCAACAAAATTAAAGAAAAAAATAAAGAAAAGAAAACAGCTCGTCCGAAAGTCACGAAGAAAAAGTCTTATAAACAAACGCGGCCGCCCGCTATCAGAGCCGGATCCGGAAAAATCAAGCATCCGGATAAAGCGCCGGAAAAAGAAGAAAGTCCTCAAAATATCTCTCCGGCTGCGGCGCCTGCTGTTGAACGTTCTCAGGCAACTTCCGCGCCTGTTGTTCAAAAGGCGACGAACACCGCGTCTTCCGCTGCGGGCGGTTCTGTGATGGATATTTTGCGTTCGGCCGGTTACAGGCTGATTACCGATGCTAAAATCGCCGGCAAGAAAATTGATTTTGCCGCTGTGGCGGCCAATCATATTTTGTTGTGCCTGATTGATTCGGAAAGCGGAGACTGGCTTGCAGATGAAGAGCGATTTAATGATGAAGAGCCTTTATGGTTTTCAGAAAGCAATCATCGTATTTCCCCGGTTCGCGTTGTTTTGAACGCGCGTGATGCTTTAGCTCCTATGTTGACCGGAACGGCAAAAGGTTTGGAAATAAAAGCAATGGTCGTTATCCGTCAGGGAACGATCATCAATGCGGAAGATATGTTTGAAGTATGGAACGGATTAAATGTAACGGTATGCCGTTTTGATGAAGGCGGGCCGGATGAAATCACCAATTTACAAAATGCCGTTTCTTCCGTCGGCGCTCCGGATGACGGACTGTATCACAGCATTTCAAACCTGATCGGTTAAAAAATTTTTCTTTATTCTTAATAAAAAAAATAACGAGAACGGTAGATTTTTGTTCTCATTTCTTTTATACTGGAAAAGATAATTTTGTACCTTTAAGGAGTATTTTCCAAAATGGCTAGAACCGGGGAAGAATGGGCAGAAAGAGAAGCCGCCATACAATGGGTTGTGTGGACGGTTTTGATTGCATTATTTGCATCACACATACTGGCCATTCTGTCTTTTTCTTTAACAAACCTAATCCCCAGAGGCATCAGCCAAAATACGATGCTGATGGTTTGGAAATTTACTAAAAAAGCAATTTTCGATCCGATATATCTTCTTAACATTTACTGGAAATGGAGCGTTAAATTTTTTACGACTAATGCGGATATGCCTTTTTATTTTTGGCTTCCGGTCATTCCCATTTTTTCTTTTATGGGAATATTGTTTACGGGAATAGCGACAAACCCGCATTCCTGGTTATCCACCATTCACGGATCCGGGCGTATTGCTACAAAAGCCGATATTGAAAAAATGGGATTGTTCAGAGGCTTCATCGTCGTTCTTGGCCGCTGGCACGGCAAGCTGCTGCGCTTGCCTGAAACATTGTCCGTTTTGGTGTTGGCGCCTCCCGGAACAGGTAAAACCGTCGGCGTCGTTATGCCAACCATTTTTGAATCCAACAACATCAGCATCATCGTCAACGACCCTAAACCGGAATTGTGTTTTAAAACAAGCGGATACAGGCAAACGATCGGCCCTGTTTTCGTTATCAACTGGGGGGCGGAAGACGAACCGGAAAAAGGCATTTATTATCCCAGCTGGAACATGCTGTCCAACACTTGTCTGCCGCCGTTCGGCCCGGCGCGCGATATGTATGTCGACTCTATGGTGAACGTTCTGGTGGAAGAGCCTAAAGGCGGCGCAGATCCGCACTGGGCCAAGACCGGCCGTAACGCATTGACCGGCTTTATTCACTTTGTTGTCGGAAAATGCGAACATGCCCGTGCGAATGACTATTTTATCGGTCGTCTGTATGAAGGCAAACTGGATGATAAAGACCGTGAAGTTCTGGAAGGTTATTATATGGATATGACTGACGCGGATGCGGCCGAAGCCTTGGAACATCTGCGCAACGGAACTTTGGACTTGAACAATTATGTGCCGATCGGAACGTGGGAAATGCTGCCGGAATCATGGATCGGCGCTGAACCATGTATCGCGATGATTCTGGACTGGCTGACTGAAGCGCAAATGCAAATGGCGGCAGAAATCAAGCGCAAAACGGAAGAAGGCGACCAAATGGCGGCTTTGGCCGATCCGATGCGCGATATGTTGGATCAGGCCGTAGCCGAATGTAAACGCTACGGATATGCGCACCGCGCGGTTGTGGAATTGAATCAGCTGTCAGGAACGCCGGATAAGGAACGCGGTTCTATTTTGTCAACGGCATTAACCGGCATCGGTATTTTCAAGAACTCGGCCGTTCGTTCCAGAACGAAAATGAGCGACTTCATTTTCAAAGACTTACGCGGTATGAAAGATCCGATCACCGGCGAGATGAAATCCATCGCGATTTATCTGTCCGTGAACCAGGTTGATGCGCGCGCGTTAAATATTATTACCGGAACGTTCGTCGAATTAATGAGTAACTTCCTGATTGCGAATCCGCCTAATTTCAAACAAGGCGACGGATCGATGACAGGGCCGTTCCCGACATTGTTTGTGCTCGACGAATTCCCGCAAATGCCGAAATTGGGCGCGGTGAAAGACGGACCGGCGGTCGGTCGTGGTCAAAAAGTATCTTATTTACTGATCGGACAAGACTTAGGCCAAATTTCAGGTCAATACGGAAAGGACGACCTGGAAACGATTATTTCTACAACGGCCGCCAAAATTATTCTATCGCAGAACAACGAACAAACGGCTCAGCGTTTTGAAAAAATGATCGGCACAAAAACCGTTGAAGTCGCTTCCAAATCCAGAACAGAAGGTTGGTCAAAACAGGCAACGCCGTTTTCGGCCAACGTATCTCGTTCTTTGCAGGGAACGGCGGTTATTGGCGCCTCGCAAATGCTGTCATTGCCGTCAACCCAACAAATCGTCTTAATGCAAGGGTTTATGAACAGACCGATTATGGCGGACGCGCCGCGTTGGTTCTTAGATAAAGAAATGACGGCAAAATGCAATATTCCGCCGTCGCCTTTTGTTCCGTATTGGGTAGTTGCCCAACGTGAAGATACGGATGTCAGCGCTTTACAGGGATTGATCGATATTGCCGAGGATGAAGAGGAAGATGAAAACGATCCCGCACAGCAAATCATCGAAGATTATGAAAAATACGGCGATAATGACTCCGACGGCGACGAAGAATATGTCGATGAAGTTTATGATGACGAAGATTTTGATGAGGAAGACGGAGAAGTAGAAGGGGGAGAATACGACGAAGAAGAAGCTTTCGACAATGAAAACTATGACGATTTCATTGATGAAAAATTTTAGTCCTTTTTTCAACAAGGAGGCTTAAAGACTGACAAATGTGGGACTGGTCGGGATCTAAAATGCCGCCGCCGTCTGTTCGATCAAGAGAGGAAGCGGCAGAAGAAGCGCAAAGTCAGGGCGTAACACCTGTTCGCCATGATATTCGACCTGTACCTATTGATAAAGATGCCAGATCCTACAGAACGCTTCCTCCGACAGCACCGGCTTCGGCATACCCCATTCCTTTTGAAGGACAGGACACTCCGGCTTCTCCTT
>JAFVEJ010000199.1 GCA_017476085.1 Alphaproteobacteria bacterium | reverse complement strand
CGTTGCCACAATCAGCGCATGGGAACATGAAACGACGATTGCCGTCGTCGGCAAATATTGCGGCCTTCCCGATGCCTATAAGTCCTTGAACGAAGCGCTGTTCCACGCCGGAATCGCGAATAAAGCGAAAGTCAAGATTAAATGGATTGAATCTGATACTCTGGAAACGATGACTCCGGAACAGATTAATGCCGCTTTTGCGGGCATTCAGGGGATTCTCGTCCCCGGCGGCTTCGGCAGCCGCGGCGTAGAAGGCAAAATGATCGCCGAACGTTACGCACGGGAAAAGAAAATCCCGTTCTTTGGCATTTGTTTGGGGATGCAGACGGCCGTCATTGAAGCCGCTCGCAGCCTGTTGGGCATAACGGACGCCAATTCGACCGAATTTACAAAAGACTGCACGCCTGTCGTCGCTTTGATGACGGAGTGGGAACAGGACGGAAAAAAACAGACCCGCACGGAAGAAACTGATGTCGGCGGCACGATGCGTCTGGGCGCTTATCCCTGCCGTTTAAAAAAAGGCACATTGGCTTTTAAATTATACAACAACGCCAATACGATCTATGAACGCCACCGTCATCGCTATGAAGTCAATATGCCGATCGCGCGTCAGTTGGAAGAAAAGGGGTTGATTATTTCCGGCGAATCGCCGGACGGCCTGTTGCCGGAAATCGTCGAACTGAAAGACCATCCTTTCTTTATCGCCGTTCAATTTCACCCCGAATTTAAGTCGCGCGCTTTTGAAGCTCATCCGATTTTCAAAGGCTTTATCGCCGCGGCTTTAAAACAAACCACTTTAATTTGAAGGTATTAAGTTATGACGAAACTGCACCGTTTGAAGAGTATCTTCTGGAATACGCTCCGCGTCGTTATTTTTTATCTGATTATGATGTGGTGGGGATTTCAGCTGGATCCGATGATGAGCGAATTATTTACCGTTACGCCGTTCATCGTTTTTGCCTGTGTTTCTTTGTTCCTGTTTTTATTTTTGTGTCGGGAAACAGGCTGTTTTATCTTTATGGACAAAGGGCGATTAAAATCGATTTTGCGCAACGGTGAAACGGAACCGACAGCCTCTCAAATTGTTTTAAGGCTTTTTTCATGGCCTTTTTTAAAACGAGTCGGTATGTTTTTCGGACTGTTTGTTTTGGAATTTTACCTGCGTTTATTTGCGATCAAGTTGTTCTTAATTACGATGCAGCATTCCCTTTTCTTCTGGGAAAAAGTCACGAATCTTTCCGAAGCGTTGCTTTATGCCCTGATTTTGCTGACGGCGTATGTCACTATGGAGCTGCCGGCATGGCTGATCTTTTACAAATTATCGTTCAAAGGCCATTCCAACCGGTCGTATGAATATCGTTTCGGTTTAAAACTGTCCGTTCTGACCGCTTTAATAATCGGGCTGCGGGTATTGTCGCTTTCTTTAACGGCGGAAGCGTCTTCAGCGATTGATTTGATTGCCTTTGTTATGTTTGCGATTTTAAGCCTTGGGGCGTGGTATCTGATGTATCGTAAAAAGTGCTGTTGCCGCGAAGGAAGCTGCCCGATTTGCAAGGCTCTCAAACGATTTTTTAAGAAAAAAGAAAAATCGGAAGAACCGGTTGTTGAAGTTCTTCCCTCGGAAAACAAATAAAAACGAACGGCTTCCCGAAACGGAAGCCGTTTTTTTTAAACGGCATAAAAAAAAGGTGTAAAAATCCCCGCAATCGGGATATAAAGAAAAGCGTTATTCAATTTTTCTTACTGGAGTAAGCATTAAATGACTTGTTCTTATATGTGTTCACACGAAGTAGAGGAGATGTGCCCCGTCGCCAAAGGCGCGCGCCACGATCCCGCCCCGATTCCCGAAGAAGGGAAATGGGTTAAATCCAAAGAAATCAAAGATATTTCCG
>JAFVEJ010000198.1 GCA_017476085.1 Alphaproteobacteria bacterium | reverse complement strand
GTTTTATTTCCGTTACGCCCGTCAGCGTCAATATGACGGAAAATTATTTTTTATCGAAGCTTTCTGGTTTTAAAATATAAAACGGAGATTATCTTTCGTTTCGTCAGTTATGGCAGATTTAGTTTGTTTGTAAAATGTAAACAGACGTTCAAGCGCTTGAATGCATAAAAGATCGGCGCCTTGACACTTAACGATTTGTATATTAATGATATTATACAAAAGTATTAGGAACAAAGCGCTCTGAAACAAAGGCTGTATCAGAATTTATGTAAGCCTCTTTTCTTTGTTTTGTCAGCTTTTATTTTTCATAGTTTGCTTTGCCGAACAAGGGCTCGTTTCTTTCAGAGAAAAAAATATGCAGATTTTTGGGTTGTTGTTAGGATGTGTTTTTTTTGGTTGGCAGGCTAAAGATCATAGCAATTGGCGGCCGGTATTATTGTTATTTGTAGCAGGATGCTTTTTTGCCGCATGCCAGGAATTAGATGATGTTTTGACCTCTGTTTTCCCGTTTATATATTGGAAATTCGGTTTTGTTTTTTCTATTGCAGCGCTTCTTTATGCGCGGATTCTATGCGAAAAAGCTTGGTATATAGAAGTTCCTTTTTCGGATTTTTTAAATTTTTATACTATCTGTACGATGATTTTTGTTCTTCTATCGGTTTTGGAGGAAATAACAGAACCGGAATGGATCGCTGCTGTTTATAAAGACGACTTAAATATCGAAATCTTAGAAGAGGAATTTATGGAGGCACTTTGTTTTATGCCGATATTTCTTTTGTCTTTGGGAATCCATTTTAACAAGTCGGATATATTGGACAAGTTTTATGCAAAATACGGTGACGACGTTGAATTGGAAATATTATCCCGAAAAGAGGCGAAGATCGTTTATAATGTGAAAACACCAAACTGTGAAAGCATATTGGCCGTTGTTCCGAATATATCTATAGTTCGTTTTTTCAAATATGCGACTGCTCAAGGCATACAGCAGCGCTTATATGAAGATAATATGGAAGTGGCTAAAATCGAAGATTCATATTTTCGTAATGGCAATTATGTCTATGTGCAGGAAAAAATTAAAGGAACAAATATGTTTCCAAAAAATGCGGCAAATATGTATAAAATAGGCGAATTGGTCGGAAAATTACATTCCGTTACTTCCGGTTTGAAATACAAAAGACCTATTATGTTCATAAAACATCCGAATTTCTTTTGTCAGATATTCATCTATTTCAGAGAATATTTAATGAAAAAAACTGTTTTTTCTATCCGCTATTTTCGTCTCCGAAAATTTCCTAAAGGCGTTTGCCACAGAGATATTAACGAAAAAAATGTCATTATGCGGCCGGACGGTTCTTTGGCGCTGATAGATTTTGATGTGCACGAATACCTGCCTTTTGTGGAAGGCCTTGTACGTTTTTATAGAAGAAGCAAAAATAAAGATAACTTTTTGCCGTTTATTCGGGGATATAATACGGTGCGTCCGTTAACGGATCAGGAAAAAGAATATCTTGAGAAAAAGCTGTCAATCAGGCTGCTGCTCTGATCCCGTTCATCCTGTGTGGCTTCTAAAAAAGAGAAGAGCTTTCTTTCCGGTTTGCGGGACGGAATCTATCGTCCGTTTCGCTGTTTGTGATACGAAAGAGCGGTTTTTATCGGTTTCGTTGTATATGGGCTGTTTTGTCCCTTTGTCGGATTTCGAAGGACGCGTCCCTTATAATCGACGATATAAAACTTTTGATAAGAAGTATCTTGTTTGAAAACAGGATTGTTATTTAAAAAGACGGCATGCTTTTTAGATAATTTTTCCAAACTGTTGTATGTGCTTTTCATTACATAATTGCGCGCGCTGTCCTGTAAGAAAAGAGTATCGGCCTCATTCATATAGTGTTTGCCGTCCAAATGACAAATACGGTGAATAATTTCCGCTTTGCTGATGTCTTTTTGAAAGATTCCCGGGGTGTTGCTTTTTTGAGCGGCTTTATAAAAGGTTTCTAAAGCATTGACATATCTGTTTTCGTATGTTTTGACGTAACTGCGATTGTTGTAATATGCCAACATAGTGTGTTTTGCGATAGAATCTCTCTGCTCTCCATACTTTTCACAAAAACGTTCGTATGATTTGACCAGCATCGAATGTTCCCGCGCGAATTCTTTATAAACGGAAGCGTCTCCCAAATCTTTCAGCTCAGCCGCTGCGAACAGCTGATTTTTCATGGCGTCGGCTTCCATTGCTTTATTCAGGTTAATATACGATTCCATGTTCAGCTGCGGCCCCAGTCGGCAACCGTTTGCAGCTTGTAAAGCGTGTGTCCCCTCATGTACCAGAATGGATGCGATCAAATCGTTAGAGCAGGCAGGATTGATCAAAATTTTTTTTGAAGCGGGAAAGTAAGCTCCGCCAAGGTCGGAAGCAATTTCCGATGACATTTCGACGGGAATATTTTTTTGCGTTAATTTTGTTAAAACAGAACGCCCCGTTTGCGTTTTCATCATACGTTCCGCAGCGTTTTTAAGGCGAAAATCGGAAAACTTTGCGGTGACCGAATCGGTTTGTATGCGTAAAGAGTCTTGGTTTTGAACTATTTCGGTCTTATCTGAAACTTTATCTTTGAACGGAACCGTTTTTGCGGCAACTGTATTGATCGGAGAAAATATTGTTGCCCCGGCAATAGTTAAAGTTAAAACTTTTTCCTTTAAATGAGAGGAAGAATACGTCTTTTTTCCTGAAAAGATATCCGAAAGCAATCCCATAATAAATAACCAAAATGTGAATTCAGAGTATTTATTCTTTTATATTTTTTACAAGAAGTCAATACTATATAACCATTATTTGTTCATTGCCAGCCAATGCTGCTGTGCGGCTAATAAAGGATAAGACGATCCTCCTTTTTTTAAAGCCTTGACGGTAAGGGAGTAAGCTTCTTCATATTTTTCTTCGGCAATTGCGACAGAAGCGTTTGAAGCTAGGGTTTCCCAACTTTCCGGAGCGTTTTCCGACAAAGCTTCAGCCAGTTGTTTGGCAATATCCGTCAATCCGGCATGAGCTAAAACGCGAATCATACGATAATGGTTGATCGGACGGCTGAAAAAAAGATCTTGTGAAAAATGAACGGATAATCCGTCAATCAAGCGGACAGCAGCTTCATATTGTTTTTTTTCACACATCATTTCTGCGGTAAGCATATATGTTTCCGCTATCGAAAATTCATCATTTTGAATGTCGGACAAAATCTCGTTTGCCTGGTTTTCCTTTCCAAGCGCCGTTAAACACGCCGCCAGATAAGATCCGACAAGCAGATCTTTTTGCTGAGATTCTTCAAATGTTTTTTTCAGAAAAGGTTTCGCTTCTGTCGGTTTTCCCAACATCAGCAAACATAATCCAGCTTGTGCGGCCGCGATTAAACAGGACGGATCAAGTTCCAGGCATTCTTTCAATACGTCAACGGTTTCATCTAATTTGAAATGTCTTTTTAACAAGCGGGCCTGATTAAGCTTTTCGACAAGTGCATTCTGCATAATTAATCCTCTAACTTTAATCTTAAAAAATCCATAAAAGCTTTTTCTTCGTATGGTGGGGAAAATCGATCCAAAGCATCATCTATCGCTTTGTTGATTTCGCGTTCGGTCGCGTTGTCATACAGCATTTTCAGTTTTTTGACCAGTTGTTCGCGCTGTTCGGTTCCGTTCGGCGCAAAAGCATTATCGCTTTGCTGCTGCTTTTGTTTGACGATTTGTTGTGCTTCATCCAGCCAAGACATTTTTAAAACCTCTTCTTACGGAGTTAATTCCATACCGGTATAGTAGCACTCTCTTGTATCAATATCACGCGCTTTAATTTCATTCAGAGCCGCTTCGCGGATATATTCATGCCGCCAGTTTTTTGTGCCCTGACATAAATCTTTTAAAGGCGCTTTTGACGCCCATTCGCGCGCTTCCGTCGGTAAGGCGTACACCTTTTCATAAAAAGGCTTTTCTTCTTGAGAAAGCAAACCGCAGCCAAAGAGGGAGACGGTGCAAACAGTCCATAAAAAAATCTTTTTCATTTGTTTAATCCAAAAGGTTGAACAACGCGTTTTAAAACGCCCTGCATAGCGGAAAGAGCTATGCCGAAGTTCGTTACGGGTACGCCGCGGCGAATACACTCATTCAGTCGCCGCAACGTTTCCAGTCGGGACAGCATGCAGCCGCCGCAGTGGATAACGACGTTGAATTTTTGTAAATCCTCCGGAAAATCTGTTCCGGCAGACCATTCGAAATGAATGTTTTTACCTAAAGTCTTTGTGATTAAATTCGGTATCTTAACACGGGCGATGTCATCATCCTGAACATGATGAGAACATGCTTCGGCAATCAGAACGCTGTCGTTTTCTTCCAGTTCCGTTAGTCGCGCTGCTCCTTCGTAAAGAAGTTTTAAGTCGCCCTTGTAGCGGGCAAACAGTGTGGAAAATGTGGTTAAGGCGATTTCCCGGGGAACGACCGCGTTTACCTGGCGGATCAGCTGAGAATCCGTAATGACCAAAGCCGGCGGTGCTTTTAAATTTTCCAGAATTTTTAAAAAGTCCCGATCGTTTTGAACAACATAAGCGTATGCGTTCGCATCCAAAATATCTCTGATAACCTGTACCTGAGGTAAGATTAAACGACCTTTCGGCGCGGAAGAATCTATCGGAGCAACACAAACAACCGTTTGCTCCGGTTTAATTAAGTCGCGCACCAGTGCCGGCGCATTCTTTAAATGATCGGGAACGGTATCTTTAATCAGCTGTTTTAAGGCTTCTATGTTTTTTCCGTCGGCAGCGCAAATATGTATTGCGGGGCAGGCGAGCGCCGTATCCGATGAAGGAGAACCCAAATCGCTTTTGTTGAAGACGAGGATAAACGGTACTTTTAAATCATTGAACGTTTTTATTAAGGTGTTTTCATATCTGCCGATGCCGTTTTCGTCCGTTACCAACAGAGCAATATCGACTTTATTGATGATTTTGCGGGTGGCGGCGATGCGCAGTTCCCCGATGTTTCCCGAATCATCAATGCCGGCCGTATCAAAAAAAGTGACAGGCCCCACAGGAATCAATTCATAAATTTTTGAAACGGCGTCCGTAGTGGTTCCGGCCGTGTCGGAAACGATAGAAACCTGTTGGGCGCACAGGGCGTTTAAAAGAGATGATTTTCCGACATTCCGCCTGCCGAAAAGTCAGATATTTAAACGTTAGCCTCTTGGAGCGGTTTCTGCCATTGATGCCTCCTTTGAAAAAGAATCCGGTTTCTCTGTTTTCTTTATACCTTTTTTTAGCTTTTATCTGAAAAACTATTTTTAAATAAAGTGTCTTTTTTGAGAGGCAAGTCGGTTTGATTAAAAAGAAACATATCAGAATAATATGCTTCCCCGCAGCGGTTCTGTTTTTTCTGGCGGCAGGACAGAAGGCCGCAAATTCTGATTCGTTTTTAAATCCGGCGCGCAATTCTTATTCTTTGGATAAAACGATCGATCGGCCGTTTTTGCAAAGCGTTCCCATTCCCCGGGTATGGCAGACCGATTCATCGTCGGACATTTTTCGAAAAGCTTGGTTGAACCTCAATCCGTCGGGAAAATCGGAAGATCGGATGTTCGGGATTCTTTCTTTGCAGTCGGATATTGCGGATTTTCAAAACGATTTTCAGTCGCTTATAATTGAAGATCAAAGATCGGAAAAAAACAATATAGCGGATATGCTGGACGAAATTGTGCCTGTTCTCGATGCCGTTGACGGTTCCGTTGCTCTTGATATTGAAGAGGCGGATCGTGTTTATGATTCGTATCAAAAAAATTTATTGCGGGCCGAACAAAAGGGCTTTTCGGAACAGTTGTCAGGCATGCAAACGTTCTTTGTTGCGTTAAAGGAAATCATTCGTATCGATTTTGAGCTGGAAAAGTTGGATAGGATATTGAAAACAAAAGAATTTCAAGAAAAAAAGATTGTGGAGGAGACGCCGGAAACTTTTTTATCCGATACAATAATTGATAGAGCCGAAGATTTTTATTTCCATGAAACGGAACATATGGGCGGACTGAAAGAATGCGATGACGCTGTTTGGTCTCTTTTGATTAACGATATGTTGGATTTATCAACCGGCATTAATATGATGGCGAATGATTCGTTTTTGATTGAAAAAACGGATGAAAGTAAGCGTGGTTCAGCCTCTTTGCTTGACAGCGCAAAAAAAACTGATCAAATTCAAGGAAATGATCTTTTAAAAGAAAAACGGATTTTGATGCAGAGACTGCAAAAAATGTTAAAAAGCGATAAAATAAAGGACGTAAAATGAAACAAGAGTTTTTGATCAGGAAAAAAATTTGGAAAAGAACGTCCTTTTTGACAGCTTCGGCGGCGGTTTTGCTGATTGCAGCTTGTTCGGTTAAACCTGAGCCGTTAAGCGATTGGGAACGCGCCGTTCGCGTGGATCAGGATATCCAGGAAATGTTTCAGGATCAGCGTTCCAATAAAATTTTTACGCCGATTTCTTTGTATGACGCTATGGCCCGGGCATTGAAATATAATTTGAATTCCCGTTTGAAAATGATGGAAACAGCTTTGTCCGCCAAACAGTATAATCTTTCTTCTGTCGATATGCTGCCTCAGGTGTCCGCACAGGCCGGTTATTCCGCCCGCAGCAATTATGAAGCCGTTGTTTCAAAGTCAATGCAGAACGGCGTTATGTCCAGGGATGCAAAAGCGTACAGCGATAAATCTCATGGTATTGCCAGTGCGCAAATCAGTTGGAACATCTTGGATTTCGGCGCCAGCTATTATCAGGCAAAACAGGACGCAAATAAAATTTTGATGACAAAAGAGCGGCGCCGCAAACAGGTCCAGTCGCTGCTGCAGGATGTGCGCGCGGCTTATTGGCGCGCTCTGGCTGCGGAACGCTTGTCTCCGGAAATTGACGAATTGATGGAAGAGGCAACGTTTGTTCTGGAAAGCTTGCGTGATAAGGGGAACGACAAAAACGCGAATGCCTCCGTTCTGTTGAACTATCAAATGGGTTTGATGGAAACGATGCGTGATTTGAGCGAAATGAAAAAAGAATTGCTTTTGTCTCGTGAAAATCTGGCCGCGCTGATGAATTTAAAACCGGGAACGCGTGATCGTTTGGTCGGTTCTGAAAACGGTAATTTCGTTTTGCCGGAAATCCGGTCAAATTTAGATCGGCTTGAGTGGTTGGCTCTTATGAACAGACCAGAACTGCGCGAGGAAGACTATAAGCTGCAGAATACGCGTTTGGCCGCTAAAAAGGCACTGTTGAAATTATTGCCCGGAATAAATCTGTCCGTATCGGCAAACTATGACAGTGATGAATTTTTATCGAATAATTCATGGCTGCAGGCTGCCGCTCAACTGGGATGGAATCTGTTGAATCCTGCCAGAATGCAAAGAACATTGGAATATGGCGAAGTTAAAGAGGCTGTCGCCAATCTGAATCGTCAGGTTCTGGCAATGACTGTCCTGACTCAGACACATATCGGCTGGGGACGTTATCAGGGAGCCAAGGAAACGTATCAGCTCAGCGTTGAAATAGCCGATGTCGCCGAAAAAATGGCTCAGCGGGCTTCTGAAAATGCCGAAAAAGATATTTTGACCGAAGCGGAAAAAGTGTCCGCCGCTGCCAGAGCGTTGTTCGCCAGGTTAAGATCGGCGATGAATTGGGCGGAATTGCAGGATGCAACAGGATATGTTTTTGTGACGTTAGGCCTGGATCCTTTGCCGGCAGACTTCACGTCAAATGATTTGGGAACAATTTCCAG
>JAFVEJ010000197.1 GCA_017476085.1 Alphaproteobacteria bacterium | reverse complement strand
GATCTTTTCGATGCACTCCTTTTTCCCCGTGCTGGTCGCTATTTTTTTGGTGCGCGTGGCGCAGGCGCTTGATCTGATATTGGCGTATCATATCGAAAAAGAAGGCCGTGTCGGGATTCAATACTTTTTTGCAGTCTGTATTATTGTTTTGGCGTATTTCTTCTTTTTCGGGATTTAAAAGGACAGCAGATCAATCCGGTGCTTTTCGGGATTGTATCGCAGTCCCGTTTTGCCGGCTTTCATTTCCAAAGCCGCTTTGCCGAAAATCTGGTAACGCCATCCTTTTAAGACCTCCAGATCGGGATTTTTTTCGCCGGCCAGAATATCCAGATCGTCCTGAGAAACGATCAGCTTTTCCGCAACGTCGTTTTCCGCCGCTTTAATCATCAGCAGCAGCCGCAGCATTTTGGAAACGGCGCGCGCGGAGCGGGGCAGTTCGTAAGGTTTAGGCATAACCGGATAGGATGCTTCATCCTGCGCTTTGACGGACGCGATGATTTTTAAAATTTCTTTTCCTATGCGGCTGTGCGCAAACCCTTGAGGCAGTCCGCGCAGCTTTTCCATTTCTTCGGCCGTTTCCGGTGCGGAACCGGCTATTTCCAATAAAACTTCGTCACGCATAATATGCTTGCGGGGACGGTTTTGGCGTTTTGCCAAATCTTCCCGATAAGCGGCGAGTGCCTGACATAACGCCAAATAAAACGGCTTCGTTGTCGTCAGCTTCAACCTTTTCCAGGCCAGAGAAGAATCGTTTTCATAAGTTTCCGGATTCATCAACAAAGCCGTATCATCCGCAACCCAGTCCGAACGTCCGGTCTGTTCCAAAATACCGGTGATTTTCTGATAGATTTCGCGCAGATGCGTTACGTCGTTCAAAGCGTAAGAAATTTGTTTTTCCGTCAGCGGACGGCGTGACCAGTCGGTAAAACGCATGGATTTATCCAATTCGCGGCCCAACAGTTTCTGCACTAAATTCTGATAACTGACGGATTCGCCAAACCCGCATACCATAGCGGCCAACTGTGTGTCGAAAACGGAAACGGGCGTTTTGCCGCACAGGTGATAAAAAATTTCAATATCCTGGCGAGCGGCATGAAAAACCTTGACGACGGCTTCATTCTGCATCAGATCAAACAGCGCCTGCAAATTCATATCTTTAGCCAAAGGATCAATGCAGACAGCTTCGTCAACCGAAGCGATTTGGATCAGGCATAACTGCGGCCAATACGTTTTTTCACGAATAAATTCGGTATCGACTGTAACAAAAGGATGTTCCGACAATCGTTGACAAAGTTGGTTAAGTTCTTCCGTTGTTTGAATAAAAGCACACATTTTTTTTACCGCATAAAAATAAAATCCGTTTCTGTTTTACATAGGGAAAAAGCAAAAATAAAGCCTGAAAAGAAATTTATGTGACAAAACGACAAATTTCTTGTTTTTAATGTCGAAAAGCGTACACTTTTTAGTAAGATTTTATACTCTTCTGCGATATGACGGTTGAGCGGCGTGTTTAGGCAACCTCTTTTCCGGACTGAAGACGGATATAAATTCTTCCGTTTTAAACGGTTTTCTTTTTTGATAAGGGAGATTTAAATATGCCTACCGGTAAAGTGAAATGGTTCAACAGAACAAAAGGATACGGTTTTATCGCACCGGATGACGGTTCCAAAGATGTGTTCGTGCATATCACGGCGGTTGAAAAAGCCGGATTGCCGACATTAAAGGAAAATCAGGCTCTCAGTTTCGAGCTGGTGACGTATAAGGATCGGACTTCTGCGGAAGAGCTGAAGTTGCTGTAATTCGACAAGCGAATCAGAAAAAAGGGCTTCTTTTGAGAGGCCCTTTATTTTTACTTCGGGAATAAGCGAAAAAGTAGTCTGAAAAAAATACATAAGTGTATGAAAGAAAAAAATAAATAAAAAAAACATCTCTTAATTTAAAGAAAATGAGGGCTTTTGTTAAATTTATTATTTTCTTTCATATAAAAAAGTAGTATTTATAAATATCAGGTAATGATAAAAAGGAGATATTTATGTCTATCCTGTTGAAAATTTTTGTTTTTTTAATAGTTTTATTCCCATTTTCCGCTAAAGCCGATTTGTTTACGATCACTCTGACCCAAGGCGTCAATACGGCTTCAAAGGGATTTACCTCCGTTATGGATGTGTTTGACAAATATGAAAACGGCCAGTTGGATACAATTCTTGCCGGATATAATACCAATCAGGCGGCAACAAGTACGCTGGATTTCCGCGGTATTGAAATAAGACTGGATTATACGGGGGCGGGCGCTAACTCGTCTTTGAATCTTACAATTCCCGCTTTGGGGATCAACGAAGTTTTCGGCGGGACCGGAACTACGCAGAAACAGGCGTTTAAAGAGTTTAAAGATTATTTAAAAGCCAATAAGGCCGATTTGTTGACGAAGATTTTGAAAGAAAGTGTTTCCAATACGCCATACGACTCGGTTGCCGGTAACCCGTCTTCGTTGATGTCGCAGATGGCGGATATGGCCTTTTCAAATCCGACGATGTCCGTGACCGAACATGCGACAATGTCCAATCAATCCGGCGGATTTGTTTTGCTTTCACCTTCCGGCGGTACGCATAAGATCAAAGGTAAGGATGGTCGGGAAAAAACGGCGACAACGATGAATTTGCCGGTGGGTTACACTTTCAAATTCGACAACAACTGGGCTTTGGGCATTGATGTGCCGATATCGTATGTTGATTTGGACGGATCCAAAACGTATGCGGCTCAGGTCGGCGCCACTTTGCAGATTCCTTTAATGAAAGACAAATGGTTGGTAAGCGTTTCCGGACGTGTCGGTGCGACGGCTTCTAAAGATTCCCTGTCCGGCGGTTTGTTGTATATGGTTTCGGCGACCAGCCGTTTCAGCCAGAAACTGGGTGACAGCACAACGGTGACGTTGGTCAATATGTTCGGTAAAATTGAAGATTACACGTTGGATGTCAAAGGGTACGATATTGAATACGGATTGAAAAACAACGTGTTCAAAAACGGTTTGGAAGTGCGTCAGAAGCTCAGCGAAAAAACGGCTTTGACCATATTCGGTTATGATACGCGCTATACCGGATCCGATTTGTATGTCGATTTCTATGACGAAGTGGGCTTCAGTTTCACAAAGTATTTCAGCAAGGATAGTTTCTTTACCGGAATTGATCTGACGGCCAGTTATACCTTTGGGGATAACTATAAAGCTTACAGAGCGGGATTGTCGTTCTTGTTCTAAGACATTTTTTGACTTTTTCGCCGTCAGGGCGGTATAATAAAGCAAGAAAGGAAAAACCATGATCAGGCTTTTTGTTCTTGCTTTATTATTTTTTACCATTCCTTTTGATGGCCATTCCCGTGCCGTTAAATTGGGCGATATGTCCGGTCAGCAACAGACGCCTCTTCGTTTGGGCTATCCGAGAAATCTTTATAAAAATGCTGAAATTTCCTGTTTTGAAAACAAAGATTGTCCGTATGATCGGGAATGTGTCGCTTTGCGATGCGAAAGCGTGTGCAAAGTCAATATTTGTCCAACCGGTTCCTATTGCGCGCCGGCGGGTGAAAACAAACCGCATGAATATAAAT
This sequence comes from Alphaproteobacteria bacterium, assembly GCA_017476085.1. The sequence goes on along the minus strand of JAFVEJ010000197.1, from coordinate 12 downwards.
GTGTGGAATGTG
>JAFVEJ010000196.1 GCA_017476085.1 Alphaproteobacteria bacterium | reverse complement strand
GTCATCAACAGCATTGACATCACCGTCTTTTAAAATGAATGTTTCTATTGCATAAGGGGAGGTGCCTGCCTTTGTTACGGCTTCGATTAACGGAGTAAAATCTTTTTGTTCGGCGGCATAAACCGGCCGAATGCAAAAGAAGGACAGCAATAAAACGATACAGAGCCGCATTAAATATCCCTAATAAAAAAGCCCGACATTCAAGCGGGCTTTAATTCTGTTCAAAGCACAGCGAATTAACGCATCTTCGTTTCTTTGAAAATAACGTGTTTGCGCGCTTTCGGATCATACTTTTTCAACTGAAGCTTTTCCGTCTTTGTACGGGGATTTTTCTTTGTTGTGTAAAAGTATCCCGTTCCTTCCGTGCTTTCCAATTTAATCTGTACTGTTGCGGATTTTGCCATGACAAACCATCCAATCAAAAATCAAAAATCAATATTGCCAAAATACGCTATTTTTGCAACGAGTCAAGCGAAAAATAGGTCAAAGCGCTTTCGTAACGTTTGGGGTTTGATAAAAGCAAACGGGCCGCTTCATATTCCAACGAACTGTCTTTACGGGACTGACGCGGACAAATATTTAATCCTTTTTGCTTTTCTTGTTCTGTTCCTTTGCGCCATGGCTGCATATTGGTTACAACCGCGGGCGGGCGATCTATATCCAACAATGTTTTTCCGGATGTGCAGAGGTTGGGATAAATGCCGTATCCCTGTAAAGAAAAGCCGCCGGGCATGTAATACTGTGCCCAAGTCAGATAAAGTTCGCCGCCGTCCGGCAGGGTTTCATTCGCCTGAATGACGCTTTTGCCGTAAGAAGGCGTTCCGATGACAACCGCATGTCTGTATTCCTGCAAAACGCCCGCGAAAAATTCCGCGCTGGAGGCCGTTTGTCCGTCAATTAAAACGGCAATCGGATAAACGGGACGATTTTCTTTAAAGGTCGCTGTATATTGGTGTGAGGTGTCGGCATGACGTCCGTCTGTTCTGATGATCAATAAATTTTCAGGCAGGAATATATCGGCCGACAAAACAGCTTCTTTCAGCAAACCGCCCGTGTTGCCGCGCAGATCGATAATCAGACCGACGGCATCTTTGTTCTTTGCCTGGCTTAAAGTCGCTTTCAGTCCCGAAACGGTTTTTTCCGTAAAAGCGGAAATTTTAATCATCATCAGCTTGTTTTCTTCGTCAAAGAAATAAGTGACCGGTGAAGCCGAAGCCGGTGCGCGGATGATCGTCCGTGTCTGTGCTTTGCCGTCTTTGCGCAAAGATAAAAAGACTTCCGTTCCCGCTTCGCCGCGCAAAAGATTCAGCGTCTGTATGCGGGATAAGTCTGCGACGGCTTTGCCGTTGATTGCGGAAATTCTGTCCCCGATTGCCAGGTCGGTTTTGGAAGCCGCTCCGCCGGGAACGATTTCCGTAATTTCTAAATACCTTCCGATTCGGCGATAACTGATTCCAAGGCTGGCCGGTTTTTTTAAAGGCTCCAGCTCTGCCGGATCCGCTCCGGTATAATGAGAATAGGAATCAATCGTTCCTAATGCGGCATTGATAAAAATATTGAATATTTCTTCCGCATCTGCATTTTGGGCTTTTTGAGAAAAAGGGCGGACTTCAACGGCAGCGGCTAAAGCCAGGCGAGACCAATTCGGGCAATCGTCGTCCGTCGGCGCGCTGAAACTCTTTAGAATTTTGTTGTCCGCTAAAATCAAGACTCGTTTGCCGTCCATACGAACGGTGATTTTTTGATCAATGGTCGAAAGACTTTTAACGGCGGCAAAGGCAAATTCGCTGGCCGAAACAGGTTTCAGCGATTTTTCCGTAATGACCTTGCAGGCCGCGTTAACCGTTTCATACATTCGTTCGATCGGAAGCTGGTTGTATTCCGAAACGGGTTTCCACCAAACGGGAATTTCCTGCGCTTGGGCAAAAAAAGGAAACCAGGCGAACAGAGCCGGAAGAAACGAAAAAAAGCGCATTATTTCCTCTTCGCTTTGCGTTTGTTCGTTTTGCGCGGAGCAGTTTTCTTTTTGGGGGCAGAGCGGCGTTTATCCGCTCCGGCGTCCAGAATGTGAAAAAGAAGTCCGCCCGTAACCGGCGACGCTTCCGCCAAAGTCATAAAAATATGCTCCCCAAGCTCGTAGGTATTGCCGGTTGAAGAACC
>JAFVEJ010000195.1 GCA_017476085.1 Alphaproteobacteria bacterium | reverse complement strand
TCCGTTTCACGGATTGGCGGAAGAAAACCTGCTGGCCATTGTGGACATTCACCTGAACAAATTCGTCAAGCGCGCCAAAGCGGTCGGGCTGAAAGCGGAACTGACGCTTGAGGCGCGCAAGTGGTTCGCGGACGAAGTCTTTATCGCGAAAAACGGTGTTCGTGAAATCAAGCGCTTGATTCAGCACCATATCGAAAACCCGCTGTCCGTGTTGATGATGTATGACAAGGTAACAAGCGAGGATTTGGTGAAAATCATTCGTCCGAAAGATAAAAAAGGCGTCGAAATCGTCATTCTGAAACCGGAAGATCAAAATAAGGTTCTGGAAGAAGCCGTCACCGTCGAAGCGAAAATGGATGACGGCGTGGATGATCGTCCGCCGCCTCCGCCGACGTTCAAGCTGAACGAAACGGGTGATGAAAACGCCGACTTGCCGGCGTGGAAACGCGCTCAGCTGGACGCTTCCAAGCAGCAGGGCGGAAACGAGCAGGCTCCCGCCACGCCGCATAAGGTGATAAAAGTGCCGGTGATGAAGGGCTTTAAATCGACTTTGGGCAAGGGGTTGGGAATGCCTAAAATGCCTTCCGCCGCAATGGCGCACAGCGTTTCCGAACCGCAGGCCGTTCCCGATACGCCGCCGGCACCTGTTCCGGAAGCTGCGCCGGACCTTGATCCTGCTCCTGTTCCGGATGTGCCGCCTGTTCCTCCGGCGGCAGGATAAGTTGTTAAAAAAACGTCATCTTTCGCGGATGGCGTTTTTTTATGAGAAAAATTTTCGTTAACAATATCTTATGACATTATCCCTAAAATCAAATTGTTTTTATTATATTTTTTATTGAAACAAAAAAATAGACCTTGCCTTTGTGAAAAGAAAAAGGTTACCTTTTAAATAGTGTATCGGTTTTTGATTTTTTGAGAACAGGCTTATGTCAGACAAAGAAGAAAACAAACAGCAAAGAAATATCGGATATATTACAGCCATTCAGGGTAGTGTTGTCGATATCCGATTTGAAGAAAAGCTTCCTGCCGTTTATAATGAACTCAGAACGGGAGAAGATGGCGCTCTCGCAATAGAAGTCGAGGCTCATCTGGACGCACAGACCGTTCGCGGATTGGCTTTGGGGCCGACCAGAGGATTGTTTCGTGGACAGGAAGTCGTTGATACCGAACATATGCTCAGCGTTCCGGTCGGGGACAAAATTTTGGGTCGTATGTTCAACGTGTTCGGTGATGCTATTGACGGCGGTCAGCCCGTGGAAGAAACGGATCGGCGTCCGATTCATAATCATTCTTTGCCTTTGGAACGGCGCAGCGTGGATTCTCAGGTGTTTGTTTCCGGCATTAAAGCGATTGATTTGCTGGCTCCGATGGAACGCGGCGGAAAGGCCGGTTTGTTCGGCGGCGCGGGCGTCGGAAAAACGGTTCTGATTACCGAAATGATCAACAATATGGTCGGTCGTTATGAAGGTGTGTCTCTGTTTTGCGGCGTCGGCGAACGCTGCCGCGAAGGAGAGCAGCTTTACCGTGAAATGCGCGATGCCGGTGTTTTGGACAAGACGATCATGATGTTCGGCCAGATGAACGAAGCGCCGGGCATTCGTTTCCGCGTGGCGCATGCGGCGCTGGCGATGGCAGAATATTTCCGCGATGAAAAGAAACAGGATGTGCTTTTGCTGATCGACAACGTTTTCCGTTTCGTTCAGGCCGGTTCCGAAATTTCCGTTTTGATGGGACAGATGCCGTCCCGCGTGGGCTATCAGCCTTCTTTGGCAACTGAAATCGCTTCGCTGCAGGAACGCATTGCTTCTACGGCCAGCGGGGCGATCACTTCCATTCAGGCGGTATATGTCCCGGCGGACGATCTGACGGACCCGTCGGCCAGCCATACGTTTGCGCACTTGTCTTCCAATATCGTTCTGTCGCGCGCCCGCGTGTCGCAAGGGCTTTATCCCGCGGTCGATCCGCTGGCTTCGGGGTCCAATATGCTGACGCCTCTGACGGTCGGCGAACGTCATTATAAAGTGGCAACCGCCGTG
>JAFVEJ010000194.1 GCA_017476085.1 Alphaproteobacteria bacterium | reverse complement strand
TCCGGAGCGGGATTGGGCAAAACACATTTGATGCATTCGATCGCGTGGTATATCCGCGAACACGATCCGTCTCGCCGTGTGGTGTATTTGTCGGCCGAAAAGTTTATGTATCTGTTTATTCGGGCGATTCGCTACAAAGATACGTTGGCGTTTAAAGAAGAGCTGCGTAAAGTTGATGTGCTGATGATTGACGATGTGCAGTTTTTAATCGGAAAAGACAGTACGCAGGAAGAGTTCTTTTATACGTTTAATGCTTTGGTCGGCAGCGGAAAACAGATTGTTTTGTCTGCGGACAAGCCGCCCGTAAATTTAGAAGGGATAGAAGAACGCCTGAAAACGCGTTTGGGGTCCGGATTGGTTGCCGATATTCATCAGACGACATTTGAGCTGCGCATAGGCATTTTGGAAAGCAAGGCGCAGAATTTAGGTGTTTATGTGCCGCAGGAGGTTATTTCCTTTTTAGCGGAAAAAATTACTTCCAGCGTTCGCGAATTGGAAGGCGCTTTGCTGCGGGTGGCGGCGCATGTTCAGCTGATGGGCGGCGAAGTGACGTTGGAACGCACATGCGATATTCTGCGCGATGTTTTAAGCGTTTTGGATCGTCGGATCACGATTGAGGAAATTCAGCGCAAGGTTGCGGAACATTACAATATTCGCGTGGCGGAAATGACATCCAAGCGGCGCGATCGTCCGGTGGCACGTCCGCGTCAGATCGCGATGTTCCTTTCAAAGGAATTGACGACAAAATCGTTGCCCGATATCGGACGGTCTTTTGACCGCGATCATACAACCGTGATTCATGCGGTAAAGGCGATTGAACAGCTGCGGGAAAAAGACCCCGCTTTTAAAGAAGAAACGGATACTTTGCGCCGTATGCTTTCGGTTTGAAAAGCGCTGTTTTTCGATTTGAAGCGACTCGGTAAAAATCTTTGTGATTTTAGGCATTTTTTGCTTTGGAAAATAAGCGGATGTGATATACTGCCTCCAGATAGTTTTTAACCCTTTTTGGTGAGTTGTTTCGATGAAATTTACGATTGAACGCGCTGCGTTGTTAAAGTGTTTGTCCCATATTCAAAACGTGGTGGAACGCCGCCACACGAACCCGTTGCTGTCTAACGTTAAAATTACGGCGGCTTCGGACGGAATAGTTTTGAATGCTACGGATAACGAATTGGAAGTCAGTGAAAAAACGCCGGCTAAAGTTGAACAGACGGGTGCCATTACGGCGCCGGCACATAAATTGTACGAGATTGTCCGTAAACTGCCGGACGGAGCTGAAATCGAATTTGCGTTAAATCCGGAAAACAATCAGCTGAAATTGACGGCGGGACGTGCCAAGTTCGCTTTGGCAACAATGGCCGGCGAGGATTTTCCGACAATCGCTGACGGCGATATGACGCATCATTTTGCGTTAAAGGCTTCCGATTTCCGCGATTTGATCGATCGGACCGCTTTTGCCGTTTCGACAGAGGAAACCCGCTTTTATTTGAACGGCATTTTCCTGCATGAAGCGACTTCCAAAGAGGAAAAGATTCTGCGCGCGGTTGCGACGGACGGACACCGTTTGGCATGTGCCGAAGCCGTTTTTCCTCAGGGAGCAGAGGGAATGCCCGGCATCATCATTCCGCGTAAGGCGATCGGCGAATTGAGCAAATTGCTGGCGGAAGAAGAGGGGGATGTTCAAATCGACTTGTCTGTGTATAAAATCCGCTTTACATTCGGAAATTTAGTGCTGACATCTTTGCTGATTGAGGGGACTTATCCCGATTATGAACGTGTCATT
>JAFVEJ010000193.1 GCA_017476085.1 Alphaproteobacteria bacterium | reverse complement strand
GCTGCCCGCCGACCAACGGCAATACGCCATCACGTCTTCCCAGGTATGATAGGTGTGTCCTTCGGAGTCTTGCCGGAACGCTTTGAGTAAATCAAGCGCGTGCTGATTCGTTACTTTCGTTTCTTCCAGACTTTTCTTTAAAACGGCGGCGCAACGCGTTTCATCGTCCGCTTCCGCTTCGCCCAAAAGGACTTTTTCCAATTTGCCCAGCCGTTCCAGTTTTTCGGCCGTGTCGATTTCCGTGGAATCGGCAATGTCGTCCGCCGTCCGCGCAAAGTCGTAAAAAGCCATGACGTGCGGGCGCAGTTTTGCCGGAATCAGCTTTGAGCCGACAGGAAAGTTTTCGCCGTCCGCGTCTTTGGTGCGTTTGATTTCTTTAGCCATTCAGATTTGCCTCGCGTATCCATAAATCCAAATCTTTCAAAGCCCGTTCACTTTGCGCCTGTTTGCGGTCAAGCCCTTTCAGCTTCCGTTTGCCTTCGGGAAGCGGAGGGGGAGGGAACAATCCGAAATTGATGTTCATCGGCTGGAAACATTCTTCGTTTGCGTTGACGGTGATGTGGCGCAGCATCGCGCCCAAAGCCGTCGTTTCGGGCGGCAGAACGATTTCTTGTCCCAATGCTTCTTTCACGGCAAACAATCCCGCCATCAACCCGACGGACGCGCTTTCGACATAGCCTTCGCACCCCGTAACCTGTCCCGCAAAACGGATATTCGGGCGGGTTTTCAGCCTCAGCGTTTCATCCAACACTTTAGGCGAGCAGATGAACGTATTGCGGTGAATGCCGCCCAGACGGACGAACTCGGCGTTTTCCAATCCGGGAATCGTTTTGAATATGCGTTTCTGTTCGCCGTAGGTCAGCTTCGTTTGGAACCCGACCAGATTCAAAAGCGTTCCCTGTCGGTTTTCCTTGCGTAACTGAACGACAGCGTAAGGACGTTTGCCCGTGTGCGGGTCGGTCAGGCCGACCGGTTTCATCGGGCCGAACGCCAACGTTTCCCGTCCGCGTTCCGCCATCACTTCGATCGGCAGACAGCCTTCGAAATACGTAGTATTTTTCTCCCAATCTTTAAAAGCGATTTTTTCACCGCTCAATAAAGCGTCGATGAAAGCGTCGTATTCCTCCTTGCTCATCGGGCAGTTGATGTAATCGTCTCCGTCGCCGCGATCGTAGCGCGACTGTTTCCACGCTTTTGTCATATCGACCGAATCCGCCGATACGATCGGCGCGATCGCGTCAAAGAAGTGCAACAGCTCTTCTCCGCCCGCCAGAGCCTGAATCTTGTCCGCCAGTTCCGGCGAAGTCAGCGGCCCCGTCGCGATAATGTGAAGACCGTCGTTTTCGTCGGGCAAATCGGTCAGTTCTTCGCGCGTCAGCGTAACCAGAGGATGCGCCGTCAGCTTGTCTTCGATGTATTTTGAAAAGGCCGCCCTGTCAACCGCCAAAGCCCCGCCCGCGGGAACGGCGGATTCCGCCGCCGCCTCCATAATCAGCGAGCCGCACCGGCGCATTTCTTCGTGCAGCAGTCCGACCGCGTTGTGCACGGCATCGTCGGAACGCAGCGAATTTGAGCAGACAAGCTCCGCCAAGCCGCCCGTTTTATGCGCGGGAGTAGTCTTGTTCGGGCGCATTTCCTTTAATACGACGGGACAGCCCGCTTTCGCGATCTGCCACGCGGCTTCGCATCCGGCCAATCCCGCCCCGACAACCGTAATCGGCTGTTTTGACATTAAATTTATCCTTTTTTAAAAAAACAATTTGTTGTTATACCTTGAAGATAACACTATACTTACAACAAACATAACTTTTTTGCGAGAAAAGAAATGAATGGATATCCCGTCCTTATTTTGATCGCTCCGATCGTAGTTCTTTTGTTTTACAAGTACAGCATCGTTATTGCGTCTGTTGTGGCGGTTGGCTTTGTCGTGTTGTACGGTTATCCTTATATCAGGCGTTTGATGCGCGGCAAAGGCGTTGTTTATATCGAACCGGAAACGCTGGAAAAACAGATGGCCGAAAAAAAAGATATGCTGATGATCGATTTGAGGTCATCGGTTGATTTTTATGGTATGTTCGGTCATATCGATGGCGCGATCAATCTGCCGTTTGAAGCTTTTATGAATCGTATTAACGAAACGGCCGATAAACTGGCGGGGTTTAAGGAAACGCCGATTATTATTATCGGTTTGCGCGATGAAGAGGAAGTGTTTAAAGCTTATGCGCTTTTAAAACAAAAAGGATTTACGGCCGTCAGCATTTTAAATTACGGTATATCCCGCTGGCTGCGGCGCGGTCTGCCGACGGTGGAACGCAATGTCCGCAAAGATTAAGCTCTGTTTGTTTTTAGGTTTTTTTTGTTTGTTTTCATCCGTTGTGACGGCGGCGGTTGAACCGAAAAACGTTGTTGTCTTTTTTCTTCCCGTTCAAAATTATGATGAAATCACTTCGGTTCAGGAAGCCGTGCCGTCCGTACTGCCCAAGGGCGATCCTAAAGAAATGAACGTGAAGGACATTTCCGAAAAGAAACCTCATCAGGAAAAGCATGGCATTCCGACGACGGTCGGTATTTCTTTGTATGATAAAGGCGAAGTTCCGTTAAAACAGGCAACGGAAAATATCGTTGCGCCGGCCCGGGTTTTAATTTTGCCGGAAGAATATCCCGCAAACCGTAAAAAAGTCCGGAAAGTTAATCTTAAAACGCCTGAAAGCGTACAGTCATACCAAATTCGTGTTTTTCCTATGCTTAATCCGGCGGCGGAAATCGGAAAAGCCGCAAAAGAACGCCCAGTCGTTGTTAAATATGAAGAATTGAAGCCCCCCGTCGATGTTCGCAAAAAACGCCCGTACAATCAGGCTGAGTGGACGGAATGGGCTTTGGGCGAATTGGAAAAATGTGAAATGGATGCCCAAACGGTTTTGCCGACGTTGTACTGGCTTTCTTCCAACAGGCAGCTGAGCGGCGATAAAACCAGCTGCGATATAAAAGAAGCCGTGGCCAGGCATTTGAAAAAATGCCATCCATGGCCGATCGTTTATTATACGCCGGTTAATAATGACGTTCCCGTCCGTCCGCCCGTTCAGATGGCTGCGGAGTATTTGGAAACGGAGTTTGAAAGAAAAGATTGTCCTGCGCTGGATTTATCCGGCATTAATTTCGAACGGACGGATTTTTTGACCGGAGATTTGAAAAATGCAGATTTTTCAAAATCTTATTTTCATGAAGCGACTTTTGACAATATCAATTTGTCGGATGCGGTTTTTGATCGGGCTCTGCTGGACAACGTTTTGTTTCAAAATGTGGCTTTGCCTCGTTCCATGTTTGAAAAGGCGCGGATAAAATATGCGCATTTCCATCATACCGATGCGTCGGGGGCCGGGTTTGACAAAGCTGATTTGCAGGATGCGCAGTTCAGGGATGTATTTTTGTCGCATTCTTCTTTTGCCGATGCCGTTTTGCAGAATACGGGCTGGCATGATGTTCGCGCTTACAGACTGCGCGCGCCGCGCGCCGATTTTACAAAAGCAGGATTTGATAATGTTTTGTTAGATCAAATGCAGGCCGAAAAAGCGAACTTTGAAAATATCTCCTGCAAAAATTGTGTGCTGAAGAATGCTTTTTTAGAAAAAGCTTATTTTTACGGCGCTTTTTTTGAAGACACTTCTTTCGATGCCGCGCATTTAACTTCCGCCGATTTCCGTTCGGCTGTTTTCGGCAAGGGAATTTCGTTTGATCGGGCAGAGCTTTATAATGCGGATTTCGGCCATGTTGATTTACGTTCTTTGACTGACGTGCCGATTGAAAAACAGATGCGGACAAAAATTGATAAAGAAACGAGGCCGTCCGAAATAATGGACAAACTTGATTCCGAATCTTATGACGTTGATTTGGACGGCGGAAAAATTAAAGTTGCCGATAAAGTAAGCCGCTACAGCTGTTCAAAACAGCAATGCGCGGATCGTTTGAAAGGGCGCGCGTCAAATCAGAATCTGGCAATTCGGGCAATGACTCTGTTGAGTGATCCGAATGAAAAGCCGGATAATCAGTTGTGGGCTTTGTGTACGATCGGCTGCATTGCAAATAACGATAAAAAACTTGAAACTTCACAAGTCGATATTTTGGCCTCTTTTATCAAGCGCGGTCGTCCTTGGGATTCGCAAAAAGATTTATTCCGGCCGTATACTCCTTTGCCGCCGGAAGTGCAGATGGCGCTGTATATTTTAACGGATCCGCGGATTCAGCGCGACTTAGGGCATAATGTAGATTTAAGCGGAACGGATTTAAGAACGGCCGATCTGTCCAACGGAAATCTTCGAAACATTAATTTGGCCGGGTCTCACTTGGGCGGCGCAAAGTTATCCGGGGCTCGAACGGATTTAAGCTTTGTTCAATTTGATCAGGCGGTGATTGATGAATTTACCCGCTTGCCCCAAGGAATGAGCAAATTTAAACCGTTTGAATTACCTGATTCGGTTACGCCTCCCTGGTGGAAACCGGCAACGGTTCGGGTGTATCGCGACGGAACGCATTTATGGACGGTGACAACGGAAGACATTCCTTTTTCGGATGATTTTATCGCTCGTTCCGAAAAAGAAAAGGAGACTGAAAAATAATGAAACGAAACCTGATTCTTTTTGGAATTTTTATTTTATCGATTTTTTCGGCAAACGCTCAGGAAACGGACACGGATGTTTTGCGGGCCAGAGCGAAGAACGGAGATATTGAAGCGGCTGCCGCTTTGGGCAAACATTATTTTGATATGCAGAAAGATATGAAGCAGGCGGAAATATGGGCTAAGGCAGCGGCGGACGCGGGTAATGCCGAAGCTCAATATTATTTGGCAAAGATTTATGATGCCGGTACGGAAGGCAAACATCCGAATAAAGAAATCGTTTCCGTTCTGGAAAAGTCGGCGGAACAGGGATTCGCTCCGGCTCAGGTTATGTTGGGAAAGATTTATCAATTCGGTCGGCGAGGGATTGCCAAGGATGTGAAAAAAGCCCGTATGTGGTATGAAATGGCCGCCGCTAAAGGCGCAAACGAGGCGATGACTCAGTTGAATGTGATCTATCAGCAGTTCCGTGATGCAAACACGAAAACAATACTGGTTGATGAAAACGTGGAATGGTTGGAATTAGGGGCAAAACAGGGGAACGCCGAAGCTGCGCTGACCTTGGGAAAAATGGCAGAGACGGGCCGGCAGGTGCCGCAGGATTTTAAGCGCGCTGCGGATTTGTACCGAATCGCGGCCGATGCCGGATTGGTTCAGGGGGAAGCGGCATTGGGTAAATTGTACGCGAACGGGGAAGGCGTTGCACAAGATAACGAAAAAGCGATTTTTTGGTTAACCAAGGCGGCGGAACAAGGATATACCGAAGCTCAGAGAAAATTAGCTTCGGTTTATATCTATCAGCATCCGGATCCGACTCAGGCGTATGCGTGGCAGGTAATTTCGTTATCCGCATTATTTCCGAATGCACCCGATTTGGTGCAGGTGTCGCCAGATTTGGAACGGTTGCTGCGCTCAATGACGCCCGATCAAATCAAAGACGGTCAGTCGTTGGCTTTGAAAATGGTGGAAAAAATCAAGAAAAATAAAAAAGAGCTTGAAGAACGCCAGAAAAAGCAGATGGAGCAAATGCGCCGCTATGAGCGGGGAATATAGCGATAAGTATTTTAAAACCCCGGTTTTGCCGGGGTTTTCTGTTTTCTGCGGAAAAAAGCGTTATTTCAACATGTCCATCAGATCTCTGACCGCATTGGAAGTGCTTTGCGCCACTTCTTTAAGGCTTTTATCCAACATATAACATGGCGTTGTGATGATTTTGTTTTTCCTGTCTATGCAGACTTGCGCGGATGAACAGATTTCCGGCGTTCCGCCCATAGCTTTAATTGCGAAACAGGTTTCCGGATCATTGCCGATCGTAACGGTGATATCGCCTAAAATACGGGTGATCAGCACCGGCGCTATGCATAACGCGACAATCGGTTTTCCGGCCGCATGCATTTCTTTGACGACACGTTCGACATCAGGGTGAACGGCGCAGTCTTTTCCTTGATTGGCAAAGTCGCACAAATTTAAAACGGCTCCCATTCCGCCGGGGAATAAAACGGCATCATAATTTGAAACGTTAAACGATTTTAACGAGGATATGTCTCCTCTGGCTATTCTGGCCGCTTCAGCAGGCATCCGCCGAATTTCATTTGAAGGTTGTTTCGTTGCATGATTCATAACGACGCGCTGCTCTCCTTCCGGCGCGAAGCAATGGTAAACGCCGCCTTGCTGTTCAATGGCCAGCATCGCCGTGACGGCTTCATGAATTTCCGATCCGTCCATAACGCCGCAGCCGGACAAAACAACCGCAATTTTTTTCTTTTCCATTACAATTTCCTTATAGAAATACAAATCTTTGATATTGTAATTATACACGAGTTGTATTTATATACAATAAAAGCAAAGTATAAGCTGAAACGGAGATTTAATTTGAAATACGTCAGTACGCGCGGAAAGGCTCCCGCTATAGAGTTTGAGGATGTTTTGCTGGCGGGATTGGCGCCGGACGGCGGATTGTACGTTCCGGAGGCATATCCTCAGTTTTCCAAAGAACAGCTTCGGAAAATGCGGTCTTTGACATATCCTGAGCTGGCGGCGGAAATTATGGCGCCTTT
>JAFVEJ010000021.1 GCA_017476085.1 Alphaproteobacteria bacterium | reverse complement strand
TGACAAATAAAGGATTAATTCCGTGTCCCATATTTTAAACGACAACAATCTGATTGCGGCTTTGGATATAGGCACCTCAAAAACATGCTGTGTTTTAGCTTATCCCGTAAATGAAAACAAAACGGTTATTGTCGGAGCCGGATCGTTTCAAAATACAGGCGTTAAAAAAAGCGAAATCATAGCTCTTTCTCCGACGGTCGAATCTGTCCGGCACGCAGTTGCCAATGCGGAAAGTTTTATTAAAGAACGTGTTAAAACCGTTGTAGCTACGGCTTGCGTCGGCACACTTTCATCATCAATTATTCAGGATCATTTGGATTTGGGCGGTTCGGAAATAACGCAAAGCGATATGAACCGCCTGATTGACAGCGCCCGCAATAAGATTCCGGATTCGGATGACGAGATTTTACATTGCATTCCGATTGATTACAGTTTGGACTCCAGACACTCTATTGCCGATCCGCGGGGATTAACCGGCAACAAACTTTCCATTTTTCTCAATACCGTTATGACTCCGCCCTACCCTGTGCGCGATATGAACAAAGTTCTGGAACAAAGCCATCTGTTTTGTTCTAAAAAGGTAGCCTCTCCTTATGCGGCCGGACAAGCTTGTTTAACGCCGGAAGAAAAAAAACAGGGAACGGCCGTTATTGATCTGGGCGCCGGAACTACGGGAATCGGAGTGTTTTATGAAGATCAGCTGGTTTTCGCATCAAAATTGCCTTTCGGCGGAGATATGATTACAAAAGAACTGGCTTCGACTTTTAAGACCTCTTTGGATAACGCTGAAAGAATTAAAACACTGAAAGGTTCCTGCCTGCCTTCGGCCGCTTATGAACATGAAGAAATAGAAATTCCTCTGATCGGAGAAGACAAAAGCGTTTCCGCCATTCTTGTTCCCCGTTCGCGGATTGTGGAACAAATCGTTCCCAAAATCGAAGAGCTTTTTGAAAAGATCAGAAAATTGTTGGAACAAACGGAATTTTACGATATCTGCATGAATTTTGTTCTGACGGGCGGAGGCGCTTTACTGCATGGAATCAATGAAAAAGCGGCTTCTGTCCTGCAGCGCAATGTTCGCACCGGACAACCCGTCCGTTTGTTTGACAAACAGGAAATTATTCCGGCGCATGCTTATCAAAGCTATATGTGCTGTATCGGATTATTGCATTATACGACCAAAGTTTTATTAAATACGCCGACACATCAGCGCGATCTATCCGCGCCCGGAAATAAATTTGTGCGATTTTTTCGTTGGTTTTTAGATAATTCTTAAAGACTTTCGGGATATAAAGAGGAAGTATTGCTTTGATTAAAAATCGGAAAAACGGAAAAAAGCAAGGAATACCGCCGATTCATCAAAGTTGTCTCATTTTCTGACGGAGTAGTCCATGACTTTAGACATTAGTGTTCCCGAACAACAGCCTATAGTTCTTTTAACCCCTAAAATTACCGTGATCGGAGTCGGCGGAGCGGGCGGCAACGCGATTAACAATATGATCCAAACACAGTTGGGCGGTGTTAATTTTGTTGTGGCCAACACCGACGCGCAAGCCTTAAATTCTTCAATGGCGGAAACAAAAATTCAGCTGGGAATTGAAACGACAAAAGGTCAGGGAGCCGGAGCCAGACCGGAAGTCGGCCGTGAATCCGCAGAAGAAGCTCTGGATGATATTGCGGCTGTTCTGGACGGCGCAAATATGGTTTTCATTACAGCCGGTATGGGCGGCGGAACAGGAACGGGAGCCGCTCCCGTTTTTGCAAAAATGGCCCGGGAACGCGACATCTTAACCGTTGGCGTCGTCACAAAGCCTTTTACGTTTGAAGGCCGTCACAGAATGGCCATTGCGGAACAAGGCATTGAAGAGCTGGCTCAATATGTCGATACTTTAATCGTTATTCCTAATCAGAACTTATTCCTTGTCGCTGATGAAAAAATGACTTTTGCCGAAGCGTTCAAACGCGCCGATCAGGTTTTGCAGGGCGGTGTGCGCAGCATTACGGACCTGATCATCACACCGGGAATTATCAATTTGGACTTTTCGGACGTTCGCGCGGTTATGGCGGAAATGGGACGCGCTATGATGGGAACAGGTATGGCTTCCGGTGAAAACCGCGCTTTGGAAGCAGCTGAAGAAGCAATAGCGAACCCCTTGCTGGACGATGCTTCAATGACCGGAGCCAAAGGCATTCTGATCAACATTGCCGGCGGCGCGGATCTGACATTGTTTGAAGTCGATGAAGCCGCCAACAGAATCCGCCGCGAAGTCGATCCCGAAGCGAATATTATTTTCGGGGCGTCTTTCGATGAATCATTGGAAGGTTCCATCCGCGTGTCTGTCGTTGCGACCGGCATTTCCAGACCGCAGGAAGCGCAAAATCCTTTTATGGTTCAAACTTCTTCACCGTCTATTTTCTCGCAGACGCAGCCTAAACCGTCTTTTTCTCCGTCTTTTGCCGCTCCCCGTCATACAACGACAACAGCCGCTGAAAAGCCTGTTTCTTCGGCAACATCAGCCTTAACGGCTTCCGAATCGACGGAGGAAATTGAAGACGACGTTTTATCAATTGATGATGAAATAACTCCGCCGACGACCGCACCTGCACATCCGACATTAACGACTCAACCAATGTCGTTTTCCTCCAAACCGTCTGTCAGCAACACCTTACCGGCGATGCCGGCTCCGAATGAACTGTTCGGATCGGGAGAAACAAGACAACCGGCTTCTTTTGAGGCTTTTACTCCCAAAGTAACCGTTACGGAAAAATCTTCGTCACCAGCAGTATTTACACCGTATGAGGCTCCGACCGTTTCAACGGACGCCACCGATTTAGAGGAAACAGTTCCGTCCGCGCAAGAAGATTTGTTTTCAACACCGGTTTCTTCGGTTCCGCCGGTTATTCCGCCGGCCGTAAAGCCTGCTGAAAAAAGCAGACCGTCTTTGTTCCAGTTTGTAACAGGCCGCAGAACGGCGGAAGACAAACAGCCGGAAACAACAGTAAACGAAGAATCCGACATTCCGTCTTTTTTAAGACAGCGATGATTGGAAACATCTCAAAAGCCCTCCGCTGCAGAGGGCTTTTTTTTAATTCTCCTCACAAAAAAAGACGCCGTAAAAACGGCGTCTTTTTCAGTATAAAAATCTTAAATTAACGGCCCTGACGTTTCTGCGCAGCAACAGCAGCGGCGACCGCTTTTTCAACCTTCTTCGGCGGTTCAGCCTTTTCCATCGGCTTTTCAATCATACCGCCCGGATTGGCGCCAAAGCGACCATACATTTCTTTGACTTCATCCATATAAGAAGATTTCTTTTCTTCTTTCTTAACGCCACGCAGTTTTTCAGCCAATTCCGCCTTTGCCGGATCAACTTTTTCCGGTTCAGCCTTTTTTGCTTCGGCAGGTTCGGCCGGACGACCGACAAAACCGCCAGGATTGGCTACATCGCCGTATTTTTCAAAAGCGTCTTTAACATAATTTTTCGCTTTTTCCCAGAATCCCATTTTAACTCTCCTCTATAAAAATCAAGCTTTAAGATTAATGTATATACAATTTTGATTTTTGTCAAATATTTTTCCAAAAAAAAGATCGTTTTTCGATTTTATGCCTTAAAATCCTTTTGTTACTAATGTTTTTTTTGTCAAAACGCCTCTTCAAAACAAAAAAAACAGGCAATTCGCTTAACATTTCGAATCACCTGTTTTTTTCCGAATATTTCAAAAATTACATATTCACCGCAACTTCATATGCGCGTTCGATCGTATCCATAATTTCTTTTTGCGCTTCGTCCGGATTTGGTTCTTCTGATTTAATGTAAGCGGACAACGCCTTATCCAAGACATCGATACTTCTCAAAACATTTGTTTCAATAACCAATATCTTTTTAACTTCCGCCAACGCCTGCATAACGGCTTCATCGATATTTGTCAGTAAAATATCCCCTTCAGCCGAACGTTGAAAATGCAAAGTTTTATCATCCTTTTTAGATAAAACCGGCGCTTTAGGCTCTCCTTCGAAAGCTGGCAAAAAAACGGAAATCATTCCGGCTTCATTAATAACAAACTGCGGAGAGGGTAATTCGTTAATATCCATGTTATTTTCCTGTTCAATGAGACGTTGTCCAAATTATACAGCTTTTCCGTTCGTTTTCAAGCTGTTGCTTTTTTTTATTGCATCATAAAAAAACTAAAACAACGTAAAAACGTTTTTAAACAAACTCCTTCTTAAAAAAAATCCGCACAGAATAAAGAAGTAAAATAAAGAATTACGCGTTTTGACGTGTTTCCAATAGTTTAATTTTAGGAAAATCTTCGGCAGTTTTATTCAAATGCCATGCATTGCGCGCCAAAAACACCCATTCGTTATCGTGATCCGTTGCCAAAGCCGCTTTATTCATTTTGACGAAAGATTCCATATCAGCCGATGTTTCCGCTTTGACCCAACGCGCCGTATAAAGAGCTGTCGGCTCAAATATCACGGGAATTTCATATTCCGTTCGGATCCGATCAGCCAAAACATCAAACTGCAAAGACCCGACGACACCGACAATCCAATCCGTTCCCATTGTCGGCTTGAAGACGCTGGCGCCGCCTTCTTCCGCGATCTGCTGCAGCGCTTTTCCTAAATGCTTAGCCTTCAAAGGATCGGTCGAACGGATTTTCTGCAGCAATTCCGGCGCAAAGGAAGGTATGCCGGTAAACGTTAATTGCTCCCCTTCGCTTAAAGCGTCGCCAATCCTTAAATTCCCGTGGTTCGGCAATCCGATAATATCCCCCGGCAACGCCTCGTCCGCCAGCTCGCGTTCCTGCGCCAAAAACATAATCGGATTATGCATCGGCAAGTATTTGCCGCTGCGCACATGCAGCAGTTTCATTCCGCGCTGAAAATGCCCCGAACACAAACGGACAAAAGCGATTCGGTCGCGATGTTTCGGATCCATATTGGCTTGAATTTTAAACACAAAGCCGGTGACTTTTTCTTCCGTCGGATCGATTTTGCGTCCGACAGCCGGCTGAAACCGAGGCGACGGAGCATACTCCACCAAGCCGTCGATCAATTCACGCACACCGAAATTATTGATCGCCGAACCGAAAAACACCGGTGTCTGAATCCCTTCCAAATACGCCTGACGGTCAAAAGCAGGACAAACGCCGCGCACCATTTCCACATCTTCGCGCAATTTTGCAACTAAATCTGCCGGCAGCAAAGCATCCAGCTTCGGATCGCCCAAGCCGTTGCAGACTTCCGCTTCAGCCGTTGTCCCGCGTTCCATCAAGACTAACCGATCATTTAACAGATCATAGCACCCTTTAAAATCTCTGCCCGATCCGATCGGCCATGTCACCGGAGCAACCTCTAACGCCAGCGTGTCTTCAATTTCCGACAACAACGCGAACGGATCCTGTGAATCCCGGTCCATTTTATTAATAAAAGTAATAATCGGCACATCGCGCAGACGGCAGATTTCAAACAGTTTGCGCGTTCTGGCTTCGATACCCTTTGCGGCGTCAATCACCATAACGGCAGAGTCAACCGCCGTTAAAACGCGATAGGTATCTTCTGAAAAGTCCTCGTGCCCCGGCGTATCCAGCAAATTAAACGTGCACCCCAGATATTCGTACGTCATCACGGATGACGCAACGGAAATACCGCGCTCCCTCTCCACTTTCATCCAGTCGGAACGGGCGCGCCGCTGTTCTCCCCTGGCTTTGACCGCGCCGGCCATTTGAATGGCTCCTCCGAATAAAAGCAGTTTTTCGGTTAAAGTCGTTTTACCCGCATCGGGGTGGGAAATAATCGCAAATGTTCTGCGATGTGCCGTTTGTTCTGCTAAAGACATCTTTTCAGCCTCTGATAAAAAATGATTTTGTTTGTACCATAACCCTGTCTGAAAGAAAACAAAAAGCAGGGAAAATCATTTCCCTGCCATTTAATCTGAAGACTTTTGCTACCCCGGTTCTTTTCTTTTGGAAACGATTCCCAAAGAAATAATCATTTTCAATCCGTCTTCCACGGAAATATCCAGAGGAATCACATCTTTTTTATGATACAAACTCCAATAGCCGGAAGTCGGATTCGGCGTTGTCGGCACATAAACGGAAACCATATCTTCGTTATCTAACGCTTTTGAAAGCATATACGGCACATCGGAAGTCACAAAAGCCACCGTCCATGCGTCTTTGCGGGGAAATTCGACCATAACGACCTGACGAAACGCGTTTGATTTTTGTGAAAAAACAGTTTCAAACAACTGCTTAAAAGTCGAATAAATTCCGGAAACAAAGGGAATTTTTTCCCACATACGTTCCCAAATACGAACCAGTAAACGTCCCAGATAACCGGTTGTAAAAGCGCCTAATATGGTTAAAAAGATGATAACGGCGACAACGCCCAACCCGGGAATGCCGAAAGGCAAAAATTGCTCGGGATTATATTCGTCCGGAATCAGATGACGAACTTTTCCGTCTATGAAATTAACAAATAAAATCGCCAGATAAATCGTTAATGCCGGAGGCGCCGTCACCAGCAATCCGGTTAAAAAATAATTGCGCAGACGCATCACCAGCGTCTTTTTTCCGTTTTCTTTTGAAATTTCGCTTTCAGGTGAATCGGACATCTCTTTTCCTAAAAAATTAAGCTAACTGCAAAATGCCTTTTTCTATGGCTTTTAACATAACGGCAATATCGCGCCAGCCGGGGACAGGTTTTCCGTCATCCTGAAACAGATCTATCCCTTTACGGAAACAATATTCGTACACTTCTTCCGGATCGGCATCCAGCACTTCATCCCACAGCGTTTCCATTTCCGGATTGTCATAATCAGGCAAATCGCCGAAAATCCCATATAAAACCGTTTCACGGTCATCCGAATAAAGCAATGCGGACAACGGATCTGCGGCGGCATTAATATCCGCCTGCTGCTGTTCCCTCTCCTGCTGAGAAGGAAGAAAAGATGCGGCACGGATCAAATTTTCTTCCGTATATTGATTAGACAAGATTAATTCCTTTCCTCTAACAAACAGAAATATCTGTTTTCTTTATAGATTGCTAGATTCTTGGCGATCAGTCAAGAGCGGGTTAATGAAAAAAACCTATTTTTTACAAGCCCTTCTTTATACATTATCCGCAACACATTCGCTAACTCAAATAACATCTCTCAAAAACAATTCAATGTCTTAAAAAAAACAAAAAATAAATTTTTATAGCAATATTAAAAAATAAAATTTAAATTTTATCTATTTAAAAATAATATTTATCAAATAAAAATAAACAAAAATAAAACATTCTTTTAAAGAAATATTTTTTTATGTTAAACTAATTATTGTAATATAAAAAAAATGAGGAGGAACCTAAAAAACTATACCTTTCATTTACAATTATTCTGTTTGCTTTCGTTTTTTTAAACGAACAGCGCCACGGACTTACAGGATTTTATCAGGAAAAACTTTTAGACGGCGGCAGCGGTTATGTGCCAACGACATACTGCAGTGTCGGATATTACTTAAATGCTTCAGGGACTTGTTCCCGCAAAACTTTTGTCTTTGACGATACGATCATTGACTTGGAATATGATACCTGCATTTGCTCAAACCCGAATCTTCCCTGCCAATGCATAGCAGATTCATAAGGAACAACTTTGAGCCTCATATTTTATGAAGCTCGGAAGAAACCGCGGAAAGATTGCCTAAACCCTCCCGCGGTTTCTTTTTATTTTAATTGCGAGCTGTTAACACGAGATTCCGCGAGGACAAAATAAAAAAAGCCTCCTTTTCAAGGAGGCTTTTCTTTATTTTTCCGACATCAATTTCTGGATTGCCGGTCTTTCAGTTTTTTCTGAACAGCCATCTTCCGAGCCGCCGGCTTGTGCTGATACTGACGCTTCTTTTCTTCTATTGCGGCACGACGTTCTTCATATTTCTTCTTAAATTCTTCTGTCTTTTGCAAATCACGCTGACGGCGTTTTTCTGAGAACTTAGAAGCAATAATATCATACGCATGCGTCTTAAAGTATCCGCTCTGAGCCAAAGCCTGATACAGCTGAACAACGCGTTTAGAATCACGCTGTTTCGTTTCGGTACGTCCCGGACGCTTAAATTCGCCGATTTTCGGATCTTTTTCCTTTGAATGTTCGTTGCCGGACTGACGATAACCGTTCAAAATGTTCGCAATATCTCTGAAAACAGGAACTTCCTTAATTTCATTGACTTTCAAATGCATTTTCGGACGCCAGTTCTTCCACGGAATACGGCTGGCTCCACCTTGTTCAAACACCTTATTGTCTTTACCGCCGACTGAAGATTCGGAACGCTGACGTGTTCCCGGAATGTTGCCCATATAATTTGTGCGGAACATATCGGAGAACGGGAATAAAAGCATTGCGGAACGGGATTGCCCCAAATAATCCGCAACAGCCTGCTCATATTTTTCCGGACAAGAACGCGTATCATGCGCCGGATCTTTAACCGGTTCGCCACCGACTCTGTCCCAACAGCCCTTTTCCGTCAAAGCCCAGTTCAACGCACAACGCTGGGACTCATACTGGCGGAATTCCAAATCACGCTGCTGCGCGCTTTCATAGTAGCCCAGATAGTCTTTCAAATGAACGTCGCGGGCTGTCCACTGACTGGCCAAAGACGGCGTATCATGTGTGGAAGGAGCCGCCGTCGAATACTGCGGATATTCTTCCGGATGACGGAACGCATTATTGTTTCCGCCGTTCTGATATCCCCATTCACGCTCAAACGGCATCACGCGATAAGACAAAATCCCGTGATCCATCAATTTATCCTGGAAGCCCGGAGGCAACTGCCCTAAATCTTCACCGATCAGCATACATTTGTTGCGATGGGATTCCAAAGCGGCTACGGCCATCAGTTCATCCACCGGATAGTAAACGAAAGCACCTTCTTTAGCGGACTTTCCTTCCGGAATCATATACAAGCGAGCCAGCTGCAGAACATGGTCAAGACGCGTACAGCCTGCTGTTTTCATATTATTGCGCAGCATCTCGATAAACGGTTCATACGCCGTATCTTTCAGCGCTTTCGGCTTAAAGCCCATCACATCCCAATTCTGACCGTTCGGAGACAAAACGTCCGCAGGCGCACCGGCAGACGCCTTCATATACAGATCCTTGCATCCCCAACCTTCGAAACCGAATTTTGCGGAACCGACGGCGATATCCGTATACAAACCGACTTTCATGCCGCTTTCTTTACAAACCTTTTGAACGTTTTCCATCTGATTCAACGTTTCAAACTGCAAGTATGTATAGAAACCGACCCGGTCTTTATTGGCTTCAGCAAAAGCTTTCACTTCCGGCGTTTTGGAATCCTGATATTCAGGAGGCCAATCACGCCAATCCGTCAGTTTCGGTTCCTGTTTGGCAAAATGTTCGCACAACGTCTGGAACACGGCAAAATCTTTCAGCCGTTCACCGCCATTTGCCTTAAACTCTTCAAATTTCGCTTTACGTTCCGGCGAACCATTTTTCACAAATTCTTCGTAGCACTTTTCCAAAACCGGCGTTTTTAATTCAAACGCAGCCGTGTAGTCGACATCGGAAGCATCCTGCGCTTTACGGCGTTTTGCCGTATATTCGGGCGAATCGTACAAAGCGACGGCTTCTTTACTCTTTTCAAATTCGGGAACAGCCGTCACATCAACATATACATGGTTAAAATAAGTACGGCTGGCCGGCGCATACGGAGAAGCTTCCTCCGCGGCTTCGGGGAACATAGCGTGCAGCGGGTTGACCCCTAAAATACCGGCGCCGCTTTTACCGATCGTATCGGCAATTTCAGCCAAATCGGAAAAATCTCCGATTCCCTGATTTTCATCGGAACGCTGTTCATACAACTGAACGGGAACCCCCCACGCCTTGCCGCCGTTGGCGATGTCAATCGGATCATAACATTTGGTCGGCGCATAAATCATACGGGTTGAAGCTTTCGGCTGACCGGGAATTTCCATTTCCAACTTGTGATAGCCGATATCAAAATCCGCCGGCATTGTGAAAACGCGTTTTTCATACTTAACGCCGTTGATTTCCCGAATCATCGGCTTGCCTTCGTCATCATACTTCAAATGCGTATCGGACAGTTTCACGGCTCCGGACTGAACATTGCCGTTTTCTTCATTGACGGACCATTTCAATTCTTCCTGATCGTGGCCGACAGGAACAACAAACTCAACTTCCTTCTCACGATCTTTGCGCATAACGCAAACGGGCCCGAGCGGAGAAGCATACTGTTCATCCAGCGTTTTATTCAGTGTTTTGCTGATTTCCTGAGCATATTCCTGATCGGATAAATTACCCTGAGGTTTTAAAACATCAAGAGCGATCAACAACGACTGCTTGTTTTCAATCGTTGCATGGCTGTCTATGCCCGCCATAACAGCCAAACGATGCAGTTCATACTCATTCAAAATAGCCATAGGAAACCTCTTAAAAAAATAAGTTAAACTCTTTTAATTATCGAATGATAAGACACTTTTTTTCTTTTTTCCACACTTTTTTAGAAAAAAATCATTTTTTTCGAAAAACTTTTTCGACAAACCTTTTTACGCGTTTTCGGACTTTCATCTCTCTTTAGAAATCGTCATTTATACATTTCGCAAAAGAAAAGGATTAAAATTTATTTTTCCGCGAACGCAGAGCGTGTAAAAAAAATTCCGAAAATATTGACAAAAACCATTCAAACGAACTTTTTCGGAAAGCGCCGCATTAAGATTTTGTTTACATTTTCAAAAGGTTATCAGGCTCGGATATCCCGAACAAGCGGATCATTTCCCGATCTCCGTTCCGCAGCGCCAGTTCCGTCGCCGTTTGACCGCCATAAACTTTTGCAAAAGGATTCGCCCCTTTATTCAGCAGCAATTTGACGATTTCCGGATATTTCCGCAGTACTGCATCCGCTAAAGCCTCATCCAAAGAATCCGCCGGCGTCGTCAGTAAAAAACGAATCGTTTCCAATCGGCCATGCGCCGCTGCTCCGATCAAAGCGGCATTTAAATCACCGCCGATCCGTTTATAAAGCAATTTCACCGTTTCGACCGAGGCGAATGAAGCTGCGGCAACGATTGCCCATTCATCATACGCTCCCGCAGACAACAGACATTTCACCTGCTTGATTTGCCCTTTTTCGGAAGCGTTGCGCAGCGCCCCGGCCAAATCTTCCGCAGGCCATGATTCTTTCAAAGCTTGCTTTAACGTCTTTAGATCGTTGTTTTTAACGGCTTCAAAAAGAAGAGACATTCGGATTCCTTATAAAGGATTATCATTTCATCAAAAGATGTAACGTCAAAAATAAAATTTCAACAAAAACATATTGACTTAAAGTCAACTCCAAGACTTAAACTGAATAAAATTATTTTATAGGGATATCTCGTATGAAAAACAAAAAAGACCGCCTGCCGTTTTTCCTGCGTCTGTTTTCAGCCGCTTTATTTTTTATTGCCGTTTGTCTGGCCTTTGCCGGTTTTACAGATTTTTCCCCGGCCGTTAAAACACAGCTGTTTCCGGCGATTGACAGAAAAGCGTGGGGTATCGTCGTCTCCCTTATCCTGCTGACAGTTTTGTTCGGCCGATTTTACTGCTCGGTCGTCTGCCCATTCGGTCTGCTGCAGGATATAATTGCCTTTATCTCCCGCCGCAAAGCCCGTATTGATACTAATCGCCCTAAAATGCGCTATGCCGCGGCAGGATTGGCTTTTGCTTCTTTTTTTGCGGGCAGCGCTTTCTTTATCGGTTGGTTGGATCCGTATTCCAATTTCGGACGAATCGCTGCTTTTATTAAAAATCCGTCTTACAGCATCGGCGGCATAACGCTCTTTATAATAATTGTCTTGGCTGTTTGGAAAAAAAGAGCGTTCTGTACCTCATTCTGTCCCGTCGGCACGCTGTTGGGTCTGTGCGCAAAAATCAGCCCTTTTAAACTGCACATGTCCGATAAATGCGTAAAGTGCCGCAAATGCGTTTCCGTTTGTCCTTCCGGCTGTGTCGATCCCGACAACAAAATTTTGGATAACGAGCGTTGTGTCCGGTGTTTGAAATGCACTGCGGTTTGTCCGGTCAAAGCGATCGGTTTTGAAAGGCAAACCGCCCTGCCCGAAAAAACGGATTTGTCCCGACGCGGATTTTTAACAGGATCACTGACAACGGCTGCGGCCGTAAGCGCCGGCGTTGTTTTTTCCCGACAAACAACCGCCCCCGATAAAAAATCGGAAAAATCACGCCCGATCTGTCCGCCCGGAACGACGACGGCAGAAGATTTTGCGGCAAAATGCACAAACTGCCAGTTATGTGTTGCCGGCTGCGCGGGCAAAGTTTTGCGTCCGAAATCAAAACAGTATCAAACAGTCCATTTGGAATACGGAGAAAATTATTGCCTGTATGATTGCCATAAATGCAGTTCCGTCTGCCCGACCGGCGCTTTAATACCGTTGACTTTAGCGGAAAAACAGAATCGGCGCATCGGTTTAGCTCAATTTTCGACAGAAAAATGCGTCGGCTGCGGCCTGTGTGCCGACACTTGCCCCAGAAACGCCATTTCCATTACAGATATAGACGGCGATGAAAAAGCCGTTTTAAACGCTGAATTGTGCATCGGCTGCGGCGCCTGTGTCCATGCCTGCCCCTTACCGGAAAAGGCTGTGCATGTCACCGCCGTTTTGATTCAAAGCCAAGCCATCGCAAAAAGATAGTCTCATAGAATCGGTCTATCCATCTTTCCGCCCAAGGAGCGATAAATACCATCTTCACAGATATTCTCGATTATCCTACGCCCCAGATTTATCACGAAAACAATGATCACCGCATCAGTTCAAAAGATTCGTCCTAACAAAGCCTTGCCGTAAAAAAGTTGACAAAATAAAATCTTCTCTCTTGACAAAAAATTTACATTATGTAATTCTTAGAGTAAGAGAGTATGTCTTGGTTTAAGGTGAATAGAAATGTCATCTGCAAAGGTCACATCCGGTGCGCCAGTAGGCCACTCCACGTCAGTAGCAAAGCTGAACAGTTTTCGTTCGGCGACGGTTGCTTCTGCGGCATCTTCGATTTCTGCGGTCAACGACTCGGCTAATATCGGATCTGCAACGGATCAGTATCTGTTGAATGGCGAAGAAGATGTCAATTCTTATTTACCGGAAGACGTTCAGGAAAATCCCTCTCCCCTGCCTTTCAGCCCGTTAAGCAATGAAACTTCCTCATCCGTTCAATTGCAGTTTCAGGAAAACAAACCGCTTTATCTGTCTTTACAGGAAGTCAACCATCATATTGAATCTTATGAGCGTACAATTGAACAATCCGACGAACCGTTGAAAAAGAAAACACAGGGTTTCGGTTAAGGAGGGCGTTCCATGAAAATTATGTCAACAGCCTTAACGGGAATAAATACGGCACGCATCAGATTTGAAAAAAGCGCTGAGAATCTATTGAATGCCGTCACTCCCGTTTCCGAACCCGAACCGGCTGCCGCCGAAATTCAGCCGATCGCCGCTATTCCTGAAATCGGCACTCAGTCAACAGCTTATGTCGCTTCAGATACTGCTTTTATTGAATCAAGCGTTGATATGATGGCTTCTTCTTTTGCATATAAAGCGAATATCCAAGTTCTGAAAACTTGGAATGAAGCGACGGAATCCGTTTTATCCGAATTAACCGCATAAAATTTTAAAAAAAGGAAAAAAAATTGTTGACCTTCAACGAATAGGTCTATATGTTGACGTTTGATCAAGGGCGTGTAGCTCAGCCGGTAGAGCACTTGACTTTTAATCAAGTGGCCCTGGGTTCGAATCCCGGCACGCTCACCATTTAAACCCCGCGGAAACATTACGTTTGCGGGGTTTTATGTTTTTTGAAAAAAAAAGACAGATTAACAGAAATCAACGCCTGGAAACATTTGATATATTCGACATGCGCTCAAACAGTTTCGGATTCGCATTTTGTCGCTCTTACTTTTTGATTTTTAAAAACGTTTTTTCATTATATATCACAGCTATTGAAAATCTTTATTTAAGGCAAACATCCTCTTGACTGGAGCGCCACAATCTCTTATAACGAAAGCGATCCTTTATCGGGCACTTAGCTCAGCGGTAGAGCATTACCTTCACAAGTTAGGGGTCACAGGTTCGATCCCTGTAGTGCCCACCATAAAAAAGCTCCCCTTCAGTGTGAGCTTTTTTAAAATACTAACTGTGTATTTTAAATATAATATGTATCAAATATGGGAATAATATATCGGCTGTTTCATCAATCTATAATTAAATATTACGATCACATCATATCTCTTGGATATAATTGTGAAGTTGCTTACCATTTATTCAAGCACAACCGTTTTTTGGAATCGAATCTGTTTGCATGGACTTACATACCTTCTTGGCAAACAACAATAGAAACGTTATCAAATATTGATTTGATCGGGTCGGAAGGTTTTTCCGGTCCTGATGAAAGCATTATGTACACCTGTAATGCGACAAAAATCCGTTTTCACGGAAAAACGAAAAGGAAAGAATTTCAAAACGATCCTTCAAAATATCAAACGGATAAAGAAGAGCTAATTTCCCGCGTTTCTTTTTTAAAAAACAAATTTGTTTCCGTCGTTCAAGAAAACACAAAAAAGCTGTATATCGTGAAAATTCGCAGCCAGGAAACAAACATTGAAGAAAAGATAGAAACATTGATGTCGCTTTTAAAAGCGCAAAATAACGGTCAATTTGATTTGTTGGTTATTTTGGAAGAGGCTTTCTTAAAATCGATATCCTCTCTTCCGTCAAAAGAAAATCTGTATTTCAGAACCGTCCCCTTTTTTGCTCCGGATTCTTCGGTAACGTCCAAGCGTCCGAATTTCAAACAATGGCAAAGAATTTTTGATGAATTTATGCCCCGTTACAAGCTGAAAAAAACAAAAAAATATAAATTTGAAGATACGGAATAGCGGCTTTCAAAGGTTTAAAGTTTTATTTTTTTATATCCAGACGCAACTCATGCTTTTTAGCGGAAAACCCTAAAGCTTCATAAAAAGAAAACGCTTTGGCGTTTCCGACATAAACGGACAAATCTATCTCATCAATATCTTCGCGCATGCATAAATTTTTCAATTCGGAAATCAATAATTTTCCGATTCCCTCGCGTCGGTGATTTTCATCAACGCATACCGTATCCACCAAGCAGACCCGAGGCCGGCTTAAATAGGGCAAATTTTTGAAACCGGCAGACAGCATGCCGACCGTTTCGTCCTCTTTCCGAGCAACCAGAAAAATCTTATTTTCCTCCTGAATCGCTTTTTCCAAAAAAGCGGATTCTGTCTGCGGATCGATATTCGCAAAATAATTGTTCAGCAAACAGTTATGAAAGGCTCTGGCCTGAACGGATAATTTCAGCAATGCCGGCAAATCGGCTAAAACGGCTTTTCGGATTGAAACGGACATATTTTTTCCTTGAGATCGTGAACAGAAAACGATTTCAGTATACGCTTTTTAAGACCTATAAAAAACTTTCTTTTTCAAACCGGTTATGCAAAACTTAAAACATAGGTTTTATGGCTTTTTCGGGAGAGCGTATGACCAGCTTATCTGTTCTTTTATTTATTGTTTTATTTATTCGATTGCACTCTTTATCCAAGCGGATCGAAAAACTGGAAAATCCGGTTCAGAGCCCCCGGCCCGTTCACAAAACGGAAAAAAGCGTTACGGCATCCGTTTCCCCATGGGAGTATCCTGTTCCTGCCGTAAAAGAAGAAAAGAAAGAACATATATCGGAAAAGAAAACACCTGCTTTCGAATTAAAGCAATTTGCCGTCTTCAAATTTTTAGGACAGAATTTAAACGTCTGGCTGGCGGCGGGAGCGGGACTTCTCGGCGTGTTTTTCTTTGTCAAATATTCGGTGGACAACGGCCTGCTGAGCCCCTCCGTCCGCCTGTTCCTGTCCGCCCTGACCGGTACGGCGGCCATCATCGGCGCGGAAATCCTGTTCAAGCGCGAAAAAATCGCCAACAACGAACGCATCGCGCAAGTCCTTTCGGGCATCGGACTGGCGGCGCTGTACTTCAGCTCTTACGCCTTGTCCCGCGTTTATGATTTAACGACGGTTTTTGTTTCTTTCGCGTTGATGTGCGCCGTTACCGCTCTGGCCGTTTTCCTGTGTTTCCGGCACCGGAAAACGCCGTTGGCCGTGCTGACCGTCATCGGCGGATTTTTAACGCCCGCTTTGGTCCGCGAAGCTGCCGGAGACATTTATTTTTTTACGGGTTACAGCATCTTGTGTTCCGTCCTGTTCCTGATTATCGCCAAAAATCTGAAAAGCCCCCTTTTGGCGATTTTCGATCTGGCGCTGTTATTCGGCTGGGTGTTCGTTCAAATGGGCATTTCATACTCGCACTTTGATTCCGTTCTGTTTTTCTGCGTCGGCGGCGTGGTGTTTTTCGCGGCGTGTTTTTTGGTCACGGGCGGGGACAAAAGAACGCTTCAGTTGCAAAAACTGGCCGGCGGCGCCGTCATTTTGATGATGCTGACTTTGGTCGTCAGAGCACACTACGGCATGTTGGAGTGGGGATTGACGGGACTGGTCTGTTCGTTTTTGCTGATC
>JAFVEJ010000192.1 GCA_017476085.1 Alphaproteobacteria bacterium | reverse complement strand
CGATTCTCGCCGGGGACACCAAAACAAGAATCCCGCTGTTTAGCGGGATTTTTTGTTTTGGTATTTATGAATTGAGAATCGAACTCACAGCGGAATAAAGAATCGAGTTCGGTGAGCGTGAGCGAAGGTCGCCGTCAGGCGATCCGTGAAGGGACATAGAAATAAATTTTCAAAATAAGTTTCTAAAGATACAAAATAGTTTTGTATAAAAGTGTTTATAATGCATTAAATAAAATATTATTAAATAAATAGATTGATTTATATTTTTATTTTGAATTGAATTTTAATAAAATATTGATTGTTTTTAATTGTTGAACTATTTTATCTGTCTGGAACTGATGTAATAAATAAGGAATGGAAATGTTTAAAAACGGATTTGCTTTAATAGCACCGGAATATGTGTCGAAAGATGAACGGAATTACCATATTTTTGAAGCTAGGCAACATATTTTAACAGAAGAAATTGTTTTAAAATCCCGTAAATCGGTTTGTGGCACGGTTTTATTGAATAAAAAACCGATATGCCGCCGCTTTGAAGAAAATTTGAACGTTTTATCGGCATGGGCGGAAATGATGCTTGAAGATCAGTTTTGCGGTATTTGTTCCGATGTGTCCGTCGTTGCTGACGAAAGAAACAGCTTCGCATCTTGAGAAAGAAAAACAACAATTTTTTATTTTAGATTGTTTGTTCCGATATTGCGCTTTAACAATTCCAATCCGATTTGGTGAAAATAATCGTTTTCACTGCCGCACAGGTACGTCAAAACGACAGGACGGATGTTGTGTTCTATCAAATCCAAAGCCGTCTTATACACACAGGCGTCCGTGTCATAGCCGCATAAGTGTACTTCGTCAAAAACAACCAGATCTTCGATAAAAGACGAATAAATGTTTTTATCAAAAATTTTGGCATAGGGCGCAGGAGTAAAAGCTAAATCTTCGTCGTCGTATCCGTTCCAGTGCATCAGCGAAAGCAAAGGCGAATCCTTGTTTACAAAGCGGGAAACAAAAACATGTTCGTAGTCATATTGCAGCTTTTCGATTCCTTTCGCAACGGAGGGATCGGTACAGCTGGATTTCTGAACATCAATAACGAGTAAAGCGGCAGACATTATTTTTTCCTTTGAGTTCAAAGTGGAATAAACTTATTGTTTTGTCAATACGGGAGAAAAGAAACGATGTTTTATATCGGGTGTCATTTGTCGGTTTCCAAAGGTTTTATGTCAATGGGCAAAACGGCTTTGCAGATCGGAGCAAACACGTTTCAGTTTTTTACGCGCAATCCCCGCGGAGGCAAGGCAAAAGATATTTCAGAAAAAGATGTCGCCGATTTTCTGGCGTTGGCAAAAGAAAATAAATTCGGCGTTTTGCTGGCGCATGCGCCTTATACATTGAATGCGGCCGCAGCCGATGAAAACATTCGGCGGTTTGCCTTTGAAACGATGACGGACGATTTGAAACGTATGGAATACGTTCCGCATAATTTTTACAATTTTCATCCCGGTTCTCACGTCGGACAAGGTGCAAAAGAAGGGGGTAAAAGGATAGCTGACTTGCTGAACGCGGTTTTGACAGAAAAGCAAACGACGATCGTTTTATTGGAAACGATGGCGGGAAAAGGATCGGAAGTCGGCCGAAGCTTTGAAGACCTGCAAGGCATTATCGAACAAGTGGAATTAAAAGATAAACTGGGCGTTTGCTTGGATACTTGCCATGTTTATGACGCCGGCTACGACATTGTAAACCGATTGGACGAAGTGTTGAATAACTTTGACCGGGTAATCGGATTGAACCGGCTGAAAGCGATTCACTTGAATGACACAAAAAATCCGTTTGCGTCGCATAAGGACAGGCATGAAAAACTGGGGCAAGGCTTTTTAGGGTTGGGGGCTTTAACCCGGATTATCAATCATCCGAAACTGCGCGACTTGCCGTTTTATTTGGAAACACCAAACGAATTGGACGGCTATGCGGCGGAAATCGCCTTGCTGAAAAAACGGCGTGAAGCATAATTTAACGTCGCAAAGCCGACAATAAATTATGAAAATCATCCGTCCATAGCGGCGTGTCTTCTTTCATTTCTCCTTTTCTCCATCCCGGCATGGCCAGCAGAGCTTTTATTTCCGAATCTTCATAGCTGTTGCTTAAAACGCCCCATTGCGGATAACGATCTTTCGGCAAATCACGAACAATAAAAGCCATACCTAATTCTTTAGCGATTTTTGTAAGAACGGGTTCTACGTCAAAAGCGCGGGAACTGATATGAAATAAAATAATTCCATCTTGTTTTAATTTGGAACGATATATTTCCAATGCTTCTTTTGTTGTTAAATGCACGGGAATAAAATGAGAACTGAAAGCATCAAAGACGATCAGATCATATTTTTTATTTTTCTCTTTGGCAATTTGCATTCTCGCATCACCGACCGTGATGTTTGCTTGCGGTGCGCAATGTTCCAAGTATCGGAAGTAACGATATTTTTGAGATATGTCGACGATATCCTGGTCAATCTCAAAAATATCATGTTTCGTTTTCGGCTGCGCATAACAAATGATTGCCCCCGAACCTAATCCCAACCAAGCCGTATCGGGAGCATAAGGCTTTTTAAATACATTAAAAAAGTCCTTAATGGCTGCGCCTGCACCATAATAAGTGTCCGGATTGAAATTATAGGTTTCTCCTTCTTTTAGTAAAAAGAAAGTTTGACGCCCGTGTATTGTGTCTCCATGATACAGGTGATTTGATTTAAGAATAACTGAAGGTGCAAGAGACAAAGAAGTCTGTTGAATTAAAAGAGTTCCGAAAAAATTTCTTTTTTTAAAAATGAAATCGGGATTTTGTTTGAAAAATATTTGGAGAAAAATAAAGCTGAACAAACATAAGATGAAAAAGGATTTTTTCTTTGAAAAAGAAAAAATAAGAGTTAAAACGCTCAAAAAGATAAGAAAAAATATATCCGGGATGCCGAATGTTTTTAAGTGTAAATTGAACGAAATTATAATAAATATAAGAAGAAAAGCTGTTTTTTTAGTTGTTTTTATAAAGCCGTTTTTTTCTTCCGGGGCGTTATCAATAACAAAGGGTAAAGACAAGACGACGATAAAAGGATATTCCCAAATGGATAAAAACAAATGCGGTGCGATAAAAGTGTTGAAAATGCCGCCTAAAGCTCCGCCGATTGCCAGACACAAATAGAACAAAGTTAATTTTTCAGGTTGCGGTTTTTTGTTGGCTAATACCCCATGACAATAGACGGCAAATATAAAGTAAAAAAAACAATGTAAAGCTATTAAAACAGTGTTTTGTTTTAAATTTGAAGTCATCGCTGCAGAAAAGAATAAAAACACCGAGATCAAAGCGGAAACTTTGTACAATCGTTGAATTTGATTGGATATTTCTTCCGTATAAAATCTTGAAAAAGTCAGAATAAACGATAACAGGTATAATGAAAGAGGAAGAATCCATAGAAACGGCAGACCACCTATGTCTGTAGACAGATGACTTGTTACGCCGAGCATTAAACTGGATGGAATAAAAGCAAAAAATATCCAATAAAAAATCAGGATCGGGTTTGTTTTTTCCGCTTGTGTCGATGAATGTTGCGTTTCTGCCGGTTGATTTCGGACGGTTTTGTTTAAGTACAGGCCGAGAATAAAAACGGTTGCGAAGAATATCACGAATAAAACACGCCATAGAGTGCCTTGAGAAGAAATCGTCAGCGTTTTTTCAAACACCAAGGGGTAGGCGTATAGAGCCAAAAGGCTTCCGATGTTGCTGCAGACATACAGCATATAGGGATTTTTGTTTTCTTTTAAATTCGACAGAGACAACCACCGTTGAATTAAAGGAGACGTTGTGGATAACAAAACAAAAGGGAAAAAGATATTTTTGAATAATGAAAACAAAGTGTCGGAAACGGGACTTGTAACGGAAATCTGATCGGCTTGAAAGTGAAAATTAACAGCCCATAAAGCGCAAAATAATAAAGAACAATGTGTAATAATCTGCTGCTTTAAAGAAAGCTTTCGCGAAACAAGATAGGAATAAAAATATCCGATCAATAAAGAAATCTGAAAAAAAACGGAGCATGTGTTCCATATATTCGGCGAACCGCCCACTTTGGGAAGCAATATGTTTGCCGCCATCGGCTGGACCAAAAAAAGAAGGAAAGCACTGATAAAAATCGATAAATTAAAAACGATAAACATTTAAGAAAGCCTTTGTTGAAAAAAAGCACTTTCAGAATAATTTATAATCGGAGTAAAATCAAACAGATATGATGAGAAAGACGATTTTAATTTAACTGAAATCGTCTTTCTTGTTTTTCTAATTCGGCAAGTCGAAGACGACAAAGTTGCTTCTACGTTCCAATCCTTTCAGTTTCAGAACTCCCGTTTCTTCGGTGATTGCCAGGCCGTCTCCCGCCTTCAGGTAAAGCGAGTTGGCCTCGATCGCTCCTTCGGCGATTTGCAGCCATACATGACGAGACGGCTTCATTTGGAAATGAACGGATCTGTCCTCTTCCAAAACGCATTGAAAAATGTTGACATTCTGATGTATTCGCAGGGAATTGTTTTTGCCAGTCGGTGAAACAATCAGACACATTTGGTTTAAAAGACTGCTTGGCAAAAATTCTTTCTTTTCATATTCCGGATTTAAGTTCAATTCCTGCGGCAGAACCCAGATTTGCAGAAAATGGGCGGCTCGGGACAGCGAAGGATTCATTTCGCTGTAAATCATGCCGGTTCCGGTGGTCATCCTTTGCACTTCTCTGGGAGAAATGATCGTCGTGTTTCCCAGATTGTCTTTGTGTTCCATTTGTCCGCTGAGGACGATTGTGACAATTTCCATATTGTCGTGGCGATAAGCGCCGAAACCTTCGCGAGGGGCGACAATGTTGTCATTAATGGCGCGTAATTCGCTAAATCCCATAAATCCGGGATCATAATAATCCGCAAAGGAAAACGTATGGCGGCTGTCCAGCCAACTCAGTTTTGTCATACCTCGGTCATTTTTTGATCTGATTTCTAACATGCTGCTCCTTTCTTTACTTTGTTGCAAAAAAGAAATAAGGCGCAAAAAATTCATATACAATCTCAACAAAGGTATGGATTGTTGTCATCAATGTTCGGAAGATATTTTTGAAATACAAATCCTCCCCTTTTTTCTTTTAAAAGGGGAGGAGGATTAAACAATTTCTTCTTTAAAACATGCCGCGCGAAGAACGTCTGCCGGCGGGGGCAGGATTTTCTTCGGAAGATTGTTCCGATTCCCGTTTTTCTTCTCTTTTTTCTCTTTCTTTTTTAAGTTCCTGAGCTTTAGCTTGTTTCGCGCGTTGTTCGTTGATCAAAGTGCGAATCAGCGGATTTTCCGTCTCGGTTGACTTTTCTTCGCGAATATCATACGCGCTGATATCCACGCCGAACTCACGGTATTGCTGAGCGACTTTTTCTTCCAGTTTTTGTAAATCTTCCTCTTGACGCTGACCGATCAGTTCAATTAAGTCCAATGTACTTTGAATCATAGGATTCGCAGTCATAATTTCATCAAGAGTCATCTGCGCTTCTATTTTATTGCGGAAAGGAATGGCTTCCTGATTTCCCAAAAGGACAGCCGTTTGAAACCATTTGTAAGCGTAAACTTTGTTTTGGCTGACACCTTTTCCTTTTTCATACAACTTGCCCAATTCCAGTTGAGAGGGCGTATGATTTTTCATTGCAGCCGACGTGAAACAGTCCGCCGCGGCAATATATGCTTCTTCGTTCGCATCGCTGAGCAACAGCATGCCGCGCTCGTATAAAGCCTGCACATCTGTCATTTTAGCGCATACGGCGCTGGCATTGATATATTTATTCAGAGATTTTTCCTGTTCATCTTTAGAGGCGCTGAAGCTTGTTTGGGCATAAACATTGCCTGCTTCGACAAAAAAGAATAAAAAAGTTAGAAATATCTTGAACACGCGGTTTTATCCTTAAATAATAAGTTCTGTAACAGGGAGCATAATACTACCTTGCTGAATTTTAAGCTAAACAGGCAAAAAATGAAACGTATTTTGTGTTTTTTTTGTTTTTTTCTTTTGGCAAGCGCTTTTCCGGCGCAGGCACAAACGTCTGTCCGGGCGGAATTATCTGTTCAAAAAGAAAGGGTTTCTGCGGGAGAGCGCTTCTTTTTGGCGCTAAAAATAACGTTGCCGAAAGGGTGGCATGTTTATTGGAAAAATCCGGGAGATGCCGGAGAAGCTGTCGAATTAAAACTGAATTTGCCTCAGGGGTTTAAGGAGACAGGACGTTTTTGGCCGGCGCCGAAACGCTTTAGCGTCGGCTCTTTGACAGAATACGGGTATGACCATGAAGCCTGGCTTTTGACGGAAGTACAGGCTCCCGATCAGCAAAAGCAAGCGGAGCTTCTTGAAATTTCAGGCCATGCCGTATGGTTGGCATGTCATAGGGAATGTGTGCCTATGGCTCAGGATGTTTCCACTGTGGTTATGGTGGGGACGGATTCGGATGATGCCGGGATTGAAAATGATCAAATCTCCGAAGTTATTGCAGATCTGCCGCAAAAAACGGATCAGGCCGTTTTTTTTGAAACGACGGATTCTTTAATTTTATCCATTCCGTTGCCGAAAGATGCTGTCAGCGCTTATTTTTTCGCGGAAAACTCCAAGATATTAACTCATTCGGCGCCGCAAACGATGAAAACGGCACAGAACCGCGCTTTTCTGTTTATGAAAAAAGGGCAGAATGCGGATGTTGTCACATCCGAACGGATAAAAGGCACGGCGGTGTTTTATAATGTGCAGGGTGAAACTGTCGAATCATGGGAAATTGACGCGTTAAAAACGGAAAAAGAATTGCCTGTTTTTGAAGAACCGTTCGTTTTATATGAGTTTTTGACGGCTCTGTTTTTTGCGTTTTTGGGCGGAATTTTATTAAACCTGATGCCGTGCGTTTTTCCGGTTTTATCGTTGAAGGCGTTTCGGCTGCTGAATGCGAATCAAGCGGGCGATGCGGTTGATCGGCGTTTGGCCGGATTAAGTTATACCGCCGGTGTTGTCGTTTCTTTTCTTGCCATCGGGCTTGTTTTGGTCGGTTTAAAATCGGCGGGAACGGAGTTGGGATGGGGGTTTCAGCTGCAATATCCGCCGTTCGTTCTGGGGCTGAGCTTATTTATGTTTTTTTTGGGACTGGTTTTTTCCGATGTTATCAGTGTCGGAGAAAAAATTTCAGCTTTTAGCATGAATTTGGGACGTAATTGGAGCGATTTCGGAACAGGAGTGTTGGCTGTTGTTGTAGCCACTCCCTGTGCGGCTCCGTTTATGGGAACGGCATTGGGATACGGACTGATGAATCCTGCTCCCGTTACGCTGAGTGTGTTGGCGGTTATGGGGTTCGGACTGGCTTTGCCGTTTTTATTATTGGATTTTTATCCGTCTTTGGGAAAATTTCTTCCCAAAGCGGGTAGTTGGACAATGACGTTCAGGCATTTTTTAGCTTTTCCGTTATATGGAGCGTCTGCATGGCTGTTGTGGGTTTTGGCCGCTCAGGAAGGAAGCGAAGCTCTTGCTGTCGGTTTGATTTCTTTGATTGCGCTCGCTTTTTGCGCGTGGCTGCATAAAACGGCAGCGGAAACGCAGATGCTGAAAAGAACAAGCCTGGCGTTTTTTTTGTTGACAATCGATGGAATCGGGTACGGTTTTTGCGGTCTTTCTCCGACTTATCGGTAACACAAAGAGCAAACAAGCATAAATTGGCTGCCGTACGATTCGGATAAAATTCAGGAATATAAAAAAGCAGGCGTTCCTGTTTTCATTAAATTTTCCGCTAAATGGTGTTTGACGTGTCTGGTGAATGAAAAGACGGCGTTTTCTTCGGTAAAATTGGCGGAAGAGTTCCGGAAAAAAGGCGTTGCGGCTTTCTTGGCGGACTGGACCAGCCGTAGTGATGAAATCACCGCCGTTTTAGAAAGCTATGGCCGCGGCGGAATACCGCTGTATGTGTATTATGCGCCGTATGCCGAACAACCGTTGATTTTGCCTCAGCTGATAACGGATCAAACGATATTGTCTGTTTTGAAAGACTTATAATTATTTGGGTGGTTTTCCTTTGACCGCCACAACGCGCAGTGTGTGCGGAAAGATCTCTTTTCCATCGGGAACGGTTCGCGGTTCGAATTTGATGAGAGCCGTTCCCGGCGCGCGAATGATAAAGGAACGGCTGAGCCATGCTTCCTGACGGTCGGTTTGAGCCGATAATGGCGTTAACGTTACGGCCGTGCTGCCGGTAAGGATGCTTCTCGGATCTTGAACGGATATTGTATAGCCGGTGTTTTTTATATACATATGACCGCCTTTCCGGGTTGTTTTGTCTTCATAAAGCGGCGTGTAAACATATAACGTCAAAATATCGCCGACCATAACGGGGATGGCGCTTTCTTTGGCAGACAAAGTTAAGTCTATATATCTCGGATCGGACGGCCGGAAATAAAGAGCTGAAATAACTTTTTCCTGCTGCGGCGTCGGTGCGGGGGGCATTTTTCCGATAATATCGGGATTAAGAGGACTGGCCGGATCAAAAGATACCCAGGACGGCATAAGAGGGAAAAACTTTTTATACCGGTTGTCGAAAGCATCTTTTTGAATGAAACGCATAAAAGGGGTTTCTTCAATCATATTTTCAGGCGGAGAAGGCAATTCCCGAACAAGAAACGCCCCTTGCGATTCTTCCGCCGTTAAAACGGTTTTGAGCCAAAACGGTCTGAACTTTTGAAGATAGGCGGCATGAAAATCGGAAATTTGCTTTTGGGCTTTTTTCAAAAGACCTTCCGCGCGCATATGATATTTTTTTTCTTTTGTCGGATTAAGGCGCCTGGCGGACAAGTCCCCTAATAATAGAGCCATCATATAATTTTTATTTTCAAAATACAGTTGCCCCAAATTGTAAAGGGCATAGTTGTTTTTGTTTAATATTGCCTTTTGCCACCATTCTTCGGCTTTCTTTTTATCTTTTTCCAATCCGATGCCGAATCTGTAATATAATCCGGTTGTGTTCATCGCTCCGGCATGGCCGTTTTGGGCTGCGGCTTCAAAATACTGAGCCGCCTGTTTAAAATTTCTGGAAACGCCGATTCCTTCCTGATACAGCAATCCCAGCTGAAAAAGGGCGTTTGTATCGTTTTGAGCGGCTTTTTTATGCAGCAGAGAAACATATCGGGAACCTGAAAGGCCGCTGATTTCTTCGTTAAAACGATCCAACATGCCTAACAAATTAAATTTGGACAGGTCTCCTTTGTTCAGATCACGCAAAAAGACATCATAAGAAATTCCCGTTTCATTTTCAGAAGAAAGCATCAGGGAACAGACTTTGACAACATAAGCGGCGCTCGGCTGTTCTTTTTCAAATTGTTTCATAATGCGCAAAGCTTCTTTGCAGTTTCCCGCATTATAAGCCTCTACGCCGACTTCGAAAGAATCGCGATCAATGGTTTGTGCCGTTAATGTGCCGCCGTACAAACATATTCCGAAAAAACTCAAAAAAACGAAGAAGTTCATGGTTGGACTTTTTCAATATAGTCCGGAGGCAAGTTTTGAAAAATGTTTTCAAATCGTTTTTGTTTTTGGATGCTGTCTTCCCATCGCTTTGAAGTATAGATGTTTGACGAAACGTTGTCGCCGCTGTTTTTGTAAATGACGGAAAGCGCGGTTTTAGCGTTGATATCTCCGTTCTTGGCGGCCATTTCATAAAAATGAACGGCCTGCTTTATATCTTTTTCGATGTGTTCTCCGTTTTCAAACCATCGTGCCAGCATTATTTGAGCTTCCATATCATTGTTTTCGGCAGCTTTTTTAGCCAGTTCGACTGCTTTTTCCGGATTGCGTTCAACGACATCGCCCTGCATATAAAGCAAAGCCAAAGTCGTCTGCGCGGGAGCATAATTCAGATCAGCGGCTTTTTGATAATAGAAAAAGGCTTTCGGAATATTGACGCTTGTGCCTTTTCCGGCGAAGTACATTGCGCCTAAAGAAAAAGAAGCTTCAGGGATATTGGCGTTGTCGGCTTGGGCAAAATACGTCATAGCCTGCCGATAATCGCCTTTTTGATAGGAAAAAAGAGCCTTGTCCATCGGGGAATGTATTTTATTCCCCGGATTGAATTTTAAAAACAAAGCAATCGCTAAGATGATACAGATTAAAAATAATGCCGTTTCAGAAGAAATCCGTTCTTTTTTATCCATCTTTTATCCTTATGTCTTTTTCGGATTTTTACATGCAGATTCCAGTATAAACCGTTATTTGTTTTAAAAAAGTAAAAAGATTGAAAAAGAGACGTTCTCCTGTTAATTTTATTCCATCGCCGGAAAGGAGAAACGGCTTATGAATTTTTTGCATCGCAAAGAAATAAAAACCTTTCATTTTACAAATTGTTTTTTTGATGAAATTCAAAAAACGGCTCATTTGAAATACGCGTTTAACAATGGGGATATCGTTTTTGAAGAAACGATTCAATTTGATCAGGCTCCGGATATAACGGATGAAGCTCGCAGACAGGCTGTGCGGAAATGTTTGCGTTTGCTGCATTTAGCCGCGGGCATCAGTTATTATAAGCTGTATATTCCTGATGAAATCAAAGCGGACTGTTCCTCTTTGACAAAGGATGAAGCCGCGTTTTTTAATTTGTTTTATACGGCGGGACTGGGGGAGTTTTCCTATAGAAACGATGTTTCTCTTCATATAAATTTTCCTTTTTCCGAAACAGCCGAAACGGAAGCTGCGCCGATTCCTTTGAAAAAAAGAGTTGTTGTGCCCGTCGGCGGCGGCAAAGATTCCATTGTGTCGATTGAAACGCTGAAAGCGGAAGGATGTTCTCCTGTTTTGTTTTCCGTCGGCTGTCCGCGTCCGATCAAAGAAACAATAGAAGTATCAGGGTTAAATTCTGTTCAGGTGACTCGGAAATTGGCTCCGGAATTAAAACTGTTTAATGAAAAACAAGCCGAATTGGATACGCTGAACGGACATATTCCCGTAACGGGAGTGATCGCGTTTATTTTAATGTTGGCGGCTGTTCTGTACGATTTTTCGGATGTTGCGTTGTCTAATGAGCGTTCGGCAAATGTCGGCAATACGGAAAAAGACGGCCGAATTGTCAATCATCAATGGAGCAAATCGCTGGAATTTGAAAAGGCTT
This sequence comes from Alphaproteobacteria bacterium, assembly GCA_017476085.1. Next base: position 6,502 of record JAFVEJ010000192.1, on the reverse strand, counting down.
TTCGTACGCTGAGTTCTTCCGTTTTGCCGGATTTTCGTTATTTTTCTTTGCTGCGACCGTTGTCCGAGTTGGCTATCGCTTCTTTATTTGCTCAAACGACAAAATATGATTCTGTTTTTACCAGCTGCAACAAGGCGTTTCGTTTGGATGAAAATAAAAGGCTGGACCGCTGGTGTGCGGATTGTGATAAATGCCGATTTGTTTTTTTAGCGTTGGCGCCTTTTATGGAAAAAGAACGATTGATCAAAATTTTCGGGCGCAATATGCTGGATGATCTTTCGCAAGTCAAAGGATATGAAGAATTATTGGGACTTTCCGCTTTTAAGCCGTTCGAATGTGTCGGAGAAATTGAAGAATCCGTTTTAGCTTTTTTGATGCTGATACAAAAAGATCAGTGGCAACAGGACGCGGTTTGTCGTATTTTAAAAGAACGGGTTTTGCAGAAATATGCAGACCGGAAAGATATTTTGTACGAAAAAGTGTTTTCTTTGACGGATAAACATTTGATACCGAAGGATTACGAAAATGTTATTGGAAGGTTTAAGAAACAGACCGGTTACGGTTTGGGGAAACGGCATTGAGGGCCGCGCGGCAACGGTTTTTCTGGAAGGCCGCAATTGTACCGTGACCGTTGTCGAGGATCCGGAACCGATTCCTTTTTCCGGCATTATTGTCAGATCTCCGGGAATCAGCGTGTACCGCAATGATTTCAGAACAGCCAGACAATACGGCGCTGTTTTTACGACGGGCACGAATTTGTTTATGGAGGCTGCCTTGCTGCAGCCGGATTTTCGTCCTCTGCTGATCGGTATTACGGGAACAAAAGGAAAATCAACAACATCGGCTTTGGTGGCGCATTTGCTGCGGGCACAGGGAAACCGCGTGGCGTTGTGCGGCAATATCGGCGATCCCGCGATCGCTTATGCAAATCATTTGGAAGACTATGAAGTGGTCGTTGTTGAAATGTCCAGCTATCAATGCGCCGATTTGCAGTATGGTTTTGATATATCCGTTGTTTTGAATCTTTATCCGGAACATATTGATTGGCATAAAACGCATGAACAGTATTTTCATGACAAATTAAATATTCTGGAACACCGCAATCCCGAACAGGTTGCTATTTTAAATTCTCATGACGCATTAACGGCAATGTATGCAAAGGATCCCAAAAATGCGATTTATTTTGATGCGTTGGATACCATTCATGTGCTGGGGGATTATTTCTATAAAGGAACGCAAAAACTGTTTAAAACGAATGCCGTTCCGTTAAGGGGCGAACATAATTTGGTGAATGTTTGTGCCGCATTGACGGTAGTCGAACAGGCCGGCGGCGATTTGTTTCTTTGTGAAGAGGCGTTGAAAAGTTTTAAACCGCTGCCGCATCGTTTGCAGAACGTAGCAATTAAAAACGGCGTAACGTATGTGGATGACAGCATTTCCACCACGCCGGAAACGGCGATCGCGGCAATGAAATCGTTCGGTTATTCGCGCATTATTTTGATTGCCGGCGGATTTGACCGCGAACAGGATTATACGAAACTGGCTTCTTTTGTTGCAAAAGCCGGAACGAAAGTAATTGCTTTGCCGCAAACGGGTGTTCGTTTGGCCGAAGCCGTGTCAGAAGCGGGCGGAGAAGCTGTTTTGGTCAGAAATATGCAGGATGCCGTTGCAAAAGCGGTTTCTATGGCGCGCTTCGGGGATATCGTTTTGCTTTCTCCCGCGGCACCAAGCTATGGCGTTTATAAAAATTTTGAGGAGCGCGGACAGGCTTTCGCCAAGTATGTCAACGAATTGGAGTAACGATTATTTCCTGGCTTTCAAGGCGGTCTGAATCGTGCCGTCGTCAAGATAATCCAATTCTCCGCCGACGGGAATCCCTTGCGCTAAAGAAGAAATGCGGACAGGCATATTTTTAAACCGTTCCGCGATATAATGACCGGTCGTTTGCCCGTCAACCGTTGCCGGCAGAGCCAAAATCAATTCGGAAATATTGTTTTTTCTGATCCTTTGTTCCAAAAAAGGCAGGCGCAGTTCTTCCGGTCCCATACCTTCAATCGCGGAAAGTAATCCGCTTAACACATGATAACGTCCTTTAAAGGCGTTGCTGCGTTCGATCGCCCACAAATCGGCGACATCCTGTACAATGCATAAAACGCTTTCATCGCGATGCGTATCCTGGCAGATGTGGCAGGGATCGCAGGAATCCAAATTGCCGCAAACGGAACAGATTCGTATATTGTCGATCACTTTTTGGATGGCGTCGGATAACGGTACAAGCTGTGTTTCTTTTTTCTTGATCAAGTGCAAAACCGTCCGCCGCGCAGATCGCACTCCGAAGCCCGGCAAACGCGAAAACAGCCGAATTAATGTGTCAATTTCCGTTTCCGGCATGATTCCTCGGCTTAGAACGGCAATTTCATTCCGGGGGGAAGCATTTCCGCTACCCCTTTTGCCATTTCGGCTTCGGTTTTGCGCAGCGCGTCGTTAAAAGCCGCGGTCAGCAAATCCTCCAACACGGCGGTTTCATCCGCAACAACCAAAGAAGGATCAATTTTGACTCGTTTTACAACGTTTTTACCGGTAATCGTCACTTCAACCAGCCCCCCGCCGGCCGAACCGTTAATTTCTTTTTGATTCAGCTTTTCCTGTTCAGCCATAAATTTATTTTGCATTTGCTGCAGCATTTGACCGATATCAGTCATTCTTCCTCCTCTTCGTCATTTTCCGTATTCAAAGAAAGGTTTGTTTCCGTAACGGCTGTTGTTTCATTCTCAATGCCTTTCTGCGGTCGGATTGTTTCTATTTTGGCTGTCGGAAAAGCCTTCAAGACAGCGGAAACAAAAGGATTTTGAAGCATTGTCCGACGCAGATTTTCCGCATTGATTCGGGCTTGCTGCAAAAGTGTCTGGCCGCCTTGTTGACTGACGACGGAAACGACCCATTGTTTTCCCGTCCAGCGACGCAGACGTTCAACCATATCGCCCGCTAGATTGTGAGGCGTGTTTTCCAGAGGAAAGAACTCGATTTTTCCCTGCTCAAACGAAACAAGGCTGACATAGCGCTCGGTATTATAAGCGAACATCATGTCGTTTTGTTTGTAAGCGTAGGCAACAACGTCTGCTAAAGAATTAAAAACAACGTTTTCCTGTGATTGAGGCTGAATTTGCAGGGCAGGAGCCGTATTTCCCTGAACGCGTATTCCGCTCCAGTCGCTTTGGACGGGAGACCTCGGCAGAGCAGAGGCGGTCGGAACGGTGGGAGAGGACGCCGAAAAAGAATTTCCGGATGTTAATTCTTTGATTAAATCTCCCGGAGTCGGCAGCTCCGATGCATAGGCCAAACGGATCAAAACCATTTCGGCGGCTTGCTTTTCCGAAGGCGCTTTAAGTGTTTCATCAATCCCTTTCAGCAACATTTGCCATGTTCTGGTCAGAACGGACATCGGCAGTTTTTGAGCCATATCGGTACAGCGCTTGCATTCTTCCGCAGCCATGGAACCGTCTTCGGCTAATTCGGGCGCTATTTTTACGCGCGTCAGCCAATGTGTCAATTCCAGCAAATCCTGCAAAACAACGACGGGATCGGCGCCGGAAGCGTATTGACGGGCAAAAGAATCAAGTGCCGCTTTAATATCGCCGCTCATTAATTGTTCATATAAGTCAACGATGGCGGCGCGATCGGCCAATCCGATCATCGCGCGGACAAATTCGGCCGTAACGGTGCCGCCGCCATGCGCAATCGCCTGATCCAACAAAGACAATCCGTCCCGCACGGATCCGTCCGCGGCGCGGGCGATCAGTTTTAAAGCTTCCTCTTCGGCGGAAACGTTTTCTTTGGCAACAATGTTTTTAAAATGCGTTGTCAACAATTCCGGTTCGACGCGCCGCAGATCAAAACGTTGGCAGCGGGAAAGAACGGTTGTCGGCACTTTTCGGATTTCCGTCGTCGCAAAAATGAATTTAACGCGTTCGGGGGGCTCTTCCAATGTCTTCAACAAAGCGTTGAAAGCCGCGGTGGACAACATATGCACTTCGTCAATAATATAAATTTTGAACCGTGCGGAAGTCGGATTGTATCGGGTGGTTTCAATAATTTCGCGCACGTTGGCGACGCCGGTGTTGCTGGCCGCGTCGATTTCGATCACGTCAACATGACGGTCTTCGGCAATGGCGCGGCAGTGTTCGCAGACGCCGCAGGGTTCGGTCGTCATACCGCCTTTGCCGTCCGGACCGATGCAGTTCAGCGCTCTGGCGATAATGCGGGCAGAAGTCGTTTTTCCGATGCCGCGAATGCCGGTCAGAATATAGGCTTGAGCAATGCGGTTCGTTTCTATGGCGTTTTTCAGCGTGCGCACCAAAGCTTCCTGTCCGACCAGATCGGCAAAAGTTGTCGGACGATATTTGCGGGCCAAGACGCGGTATTCTGTTTTGTCGTTCATGATTATTCGAGCGGTATTAAAAAATAAAAAAGGAAACCGGACAGCGACCCGCCTTAAACCGTTACGGCTGCTTTCTTCCGAACCTGACCGGATTGGCGGCCAGAACGTCCGCGCCGGCTTCCGTTCTCTATTTAGGGATATTTTTGTTTTAAGTGCAAGCAGAACTTTGTCCTGTTTTGAAAAATAGTTAAAAAATCGTTGTTTTCTGCCGGTTTTTTGAACAACGCTTGACAAAAGACGATTTTATGTTTTTGCTGTGCATAATTTGTCGTTTCTTAATGGAGGAATCTTTATGACTCAGGCAATTGTTTTTCCCGGTCAGGGATCGCAGGCGGTCGGCATGGGAAAAGAATTGGCGGACGCTTTTACGGTCGCTAAGGAAGTATTTTTGGAAGTTGATGACGCTCTGTCCGAAAACCTCAGCAAAAAAATATTTGAAGGACCTGCGGAAGATTTGCTTCTGACCGAAAATGCTCAACCGGCGTTGATGGCGGTTAGTATGGCCGTTGTTCGCGTGCTGCAGCAGGAAGGAAAAATTTCCCTTTCAAAAACGTTCAAATATGCGGCGGGGCATTCTTTGGGCGAATACTCGGCTTTATGTGCCGCCGGCGCTTTTGATGTCACGACGACCGCGAAATTGCTCCGCACACGCGGCAAAGCAATGCAGCAGGCCGTTCCCGTCGGACAGGGCGGTATGGCGGCTTTGATCGGCGCGGATTTGGAACAGGCGCAGGAAATTGCTAAAGAAGCGTCGCAAAACGATGTTTGCGTTGCGGCAAATGATAATGCGCCGGGGCAGGTCGTATTAAGCGGCACAATGGCGGCGATCGACCGTGCGGTGGAAATTGCCGAAAAAAAAGGAATCAAGCGGGCAGTCAAATTGGCCGTCAGCGCGCCGTTTCACAGTCCTTTGATGCAGCCGGCCGCCGATGTGATGGCGCAGGCGTTGGCCGGCACGGAAATAAAGGTTCCCCGTTTGCCGGTCATTGCAAACGTGACGGCGCGGCCCGTCTCGGAACCGGCGGAAATACGCGATCTTTTGGCAAAACAAGTGACCGGTTCCGTGCGGTGGCGTGAAAGTATGCTGTTCGCCCGGGAAAACGGCGTTGATGCGCTTGTGGAAGTCGGAGCGGGCAAGGTTTTGACCGGTATGGCCAAACGGATTCATCCTGAACTAAAGGGGATCGCTTTGAACACGCCGCAGGATATTGAAGATTTTTTAAAAACGCTTTAGAGTAACTCAGATCAACTTTTGAGGTTAAGAAAATGGACTTTACAGGAAAATGCGCTCTGGTCACCGGAGCAACCGGCGGAATCGGCCGCGTTATCGTGAAAAAACTGCACGAAGCGGGGGCGACTGTTATTTTAACGGATATGCGTCAGGAAACGCTTGACGAATTTGCCGCCGAATTAAAAGAAAGAGTTTTCGCTTTTGCCTGCAATTTGGGTGATCCGGCCGATATTGACGCGCTGGTCGCCAAAGCGGAAAAAGCGGCCGGTGCAATTGACATTCTGGTCAACAACGCCGGATTGACCAAAGACAATCTGTTTATGCGAATGAAAGACGAAGATTGGAATTTGGTCTTAAATGTGAACCTGACCGCCGGTTTTCGCTTGGCGCGCGCAGCCATTCGGGGAATGATGAAACGTCGTTACGGCCGCATTGTTTCCATGGCTTCAATCGTCGGTGTGACGGGTAATCCGGGACAGGCGAACTATTCCGCTTCCAAAGCGGGCATGATCGCAATGACGAAATGCCTGGCTGCGGAAGTCGCTTCCAGAGGAATTACGGCGAATTGCGTCGCGCCGGGCTTTATCAAGACCGCGATGACGGACGCTTTGCCCGAGGAAGCAAAGGAAAAACTGGCGCGCAATATTCCGATGGCTCGCTTGGGGCTGCCGGAAGATGTTGCAAACGCCGTTGTTTTCCTGGCCAGCGATGAAGCGTCTTATATGACCGGTCAGACGATTAACGTTAACGGCGGAATGGCAATGATTTAAGCGGTTTTACTTATAAAAAAGGATTTGTTTGAATCGTTGTTGTCGTTTTTGACTGGTAAAGGT
>JAFVEJ010000191.1 GCA_017476085.1 Alphaproteobacteria bacterium | reverse complement strand
CATCTTTTGCGACAGCAGACCCGCTTTTTCTCTGATTTGTTGTTCGATTTCATTTGCCACATCGTGATTTTCCCGCAAGAACGTCCGCGCATTCTCTCGTCCTTGCCACCGTTCGCTTTTATAGGACATCCAAGCCCCCGATTTTTCAATCAAACCGGCTTTAATGCCCAAATCGATCAATTCGCCCGTTTTGGAAATGCCTTCGCCGTAAATGATATCAAATTCAACCGTTCTGACCGGCGGGGCGCCTTTATTTTTAACAATTTTGACCGTCGTGTTGTTGCCGATCGTTTCATCTTTATCTTTGATCTGTGCACCGCGGCGGATTTCGATACGCACGGAAGCATAAAACTTCAGCGCGTTGCCGCCCGTTGTCGTTTCGGGGTTGCCGAACATCACGCCGATTTTCATGCGCAGCTGGTTAATAAAAATAATCAGCGTGTTTGACCGCGCGACGGAAGCCGTCAGCTTACGCAGTGCCTGCGACATTAACCGCGCCTGCAGTCCGACATGGGAATCGCCCATTTCGCCTTCCAGTTCCGCTTTGGGCACCAGAGCGGCGACCGAATCAACCACCAACACGTCAATCGCGCCGGAGCGCACTAACGTATCGGCAATTTCCAACGCTTGTTCTCCCGTATCCGGCTGAGAAATCAATAAGTTGTCAATATCAACGCCCAGTTTTTTCGCATAAATCGGATCTAATGCGTGTTCCGCATCAATATAAGCGCACTTGCCGCCATTTTTCTGTGCCTGCGCGACAACGTGCTGCGCCAACGTTGTTTTGCCGGAGCTTTCAGGGCCATACACCTCGACAATCCTGCCGCGCGGCAAACCGCCGATTCCCAAGGCAATGTCCAATCCCAAAGATCCCGTCGAAATTGCCGGAATTTCAACAGCGTTTTCGCGCTGTCCCAAGCGCATGATCGACCCTTTTCCGAAGGCCCGCTCAATCTGCGTCAGAGCGGCCGCCAATGCTTTTTCTTTATCCATAGTATCCTTATCCACCAAGTGTAAAACGGTTTGATCCATAATATAACGCCTCTGTTATCCCACAAAAAAACGTCAAGAGCAACTTTATAAGTTGTACCATATTTGTTCTTGATTTCAAGAAAAAAGAACAAACGGGAAACGTTTTTTTATTTTCAGGGTATTTTTAACAGCCTGCCGCAATTAACCGGGGATTTTTCAATCCGTCTTTGCGATAGCGCAGCGGTTCGTTCGTTTCCGCAACAAGAACCTCGCCGCCGGCCGCTGTCAGGATGGCTTGTGCCGCCGCCGTATCCCATTCTTTGGTCAAGTGCGTGCACGGATAAAAATCGGCTTTTCCCGCTGCAATCGCGCAAAATTTCAGCGAACTGCCGTAAGATTTGTATTCGGCGACGGGACGGTTGCCGACCATTTCCCTTGCCGCCGTTTCATCACAATGGAAACGGCTGGTTAAAACGGTCATGCCTTCCTGTGGAACGGAACGGGTTTTCAGTTGCTTCCGTTTGCCGTTTTTTAAAAAGAAAGCCGCCGTTTCCGAAGCCGTATAATACATTTCATCCAAAGCGGGCGCATAAACAATGCCGAAAATCGGCTTATCTCCGTCGATTAAACCGATATTAACTGTAAATTCATCGTTTTTGTGAACAAAATCCGCCGTTCCGTCAATCGGATCAACCAACCAAAAATATTGTTTAGACAAATCAGAGACGGCTCCCGCAGCCGTATGTTCTTCGCCGACGATCGGAATGTCGGGCGTCAGCTTTTCCAGTCCTTCAAAAATAATTTTTTCCGCCGCCAGATCGGCGTCTGTCACGGGAGATTGATCTTCCTTTTCATAAACGGTAAAATCCTGCCGATAAATATGCATTGCCGCTTGCCCGGCTTTGACGGTCAAATCGATCAAATCCTGTATTTTAAACGGATAGTTCATTGTTTTTTCCCCATAATCTCTTTTACTTTTTCACACAGTTCATGCAAAGTAAAAGGCTTTGCCAAGAAATAAAAGTCGGGCATTTCTTTAATTTCGCCGCGGGCGGCTTCCTCCGAAAAACCGGAAATCAAAAGAATTTTGCTGTAAATTCCTTTCTGCCGCACGGTCGAAGCCAACGTCACCCCGTCCATACCCGGCATAATCATATCGGTAATCAACAAATCAAACTTCGTTCCGTTTTCAATTTTTTCCAAAGCTTCTTCGGCACAAGTGCTGTCCACAATCGTATAGCCCTTTGCACTCAGCGCTTTTTTGGTAACGGCGCGCACGCCGTCTTCATCCTCGACCAACAGAATTGTTCCCGACCCGCTTAAATCTTTAGACGGCAGCAGCGGCGGCGGCAGGGACGGATTGTTTTGCGCAAAGGAAAATTGTAATTGATCTCCGGTTTTAGGAACATTCGGTTTAACGCGCACAACCTGTGCCACAGCCTGCGCGTCATAATTGTCCGGCAAAGTATTTTGTTTTGCCTCTTCCGTCAGACGGCGCACGTCTTCCGGCGAATGACGCGGTAAATACAAACTGAATGTCGTGCCGACATTTACCGTGCTTTTCACGTTAATATAACCGTCCGATTGTCGGATATTGCCGTAAACCATCGCCAATCCGAGCCCCGTTCCCGAATCGGCGCCTCCCGATTTGGTGGTAAAGAACGGTTCGAAAATTCTTTGCAGATTTTCATCGCTGATGCCGCAGCCGGTGTCTGCAACGTCAATAACGACATATTCGCCGGGAACGACTTCTTCCGAACCGATATATTGTCCGGCGGGAAACTTTTGGTAACGCGTTGAGATCGT
>JAFVEJ010000190.1 GCA_017476085.1 Alphaproteobacteria bacterium | reverse complement strand
TCGGTCATCAGGAAGCCGATTTGGATTTAACGGCCGCCAACTTTAAAAATATGTTCAGCCGCGCCCGCACTTTCGGTTTCTTGCAGGACATTGAAATGCTGCGTTCTATCGGTTTGGCGCGCGGCGGTTCTTTGGACAACGCTATTCTGGTCAACGACAACACGATTATGAACAAAGACGGTCTGCGCTATTCCAACGAATTTGTCCGTCATAAAATGCTGGATGCGGTCGGTGATCTGTATATGTCCGGTTACACGCTGATCGGCGAATTTTCCGGCAGCCGTTCCGGTCATACCGACACAAACGCTTTATTGACAGCCTTGTTTGCCGACGAAAGCAATTATGAAATCGTCGATATGGCTTCTTACTATTCTTCTTTAGCTGAAGAAAAAAGAGAAGATGAAGATTTGATGCAGCTGGAATGCGCCTGATTTTATCGTATCACAAAGATTCGGCCCCGCTTTTGAAAGCGGGGCTTTTTATTCCGTTCTGGCTCCCATCAGGCTATCCAAAGACATCAATCCGGCAATATCTCCGTCTATCAAACGAGCCTTGTTCAACAACTCAGATGATTGCGCTTCCTCTTCGACTTGTTCATCAACAAACCATTGCAAAAACGATAAAGAGGCAAAATCCTTATCGTCCATCGCCTGTGCCACCAGATCGTAAATCATATTGCTGACCATACATTCATGACGGTGCGCTTCATCCAGAACAGCCGCCGCATCCCGCCATTTATTTTCTGTCGGCTTAATTTTTCCCAAGTCCGGAACCACATTTCGCTCCATCAAAAAATCATTGATTTTCAGAGCATGCCTTTTTTCTTCCTTCGCCTGCAGTCTGAACCAATGCGCCATACCTTCAAAATTTTGTGATTCAAGATAATTCGCCATATCCAAATACAAATACGCCGATTCAAATTCAGCGGTGATTTGGTCGTTTAATCCGTTCCGCAGCTTACCCGAAATCTCTTTCATCGCTTTTCTCCTTTATTTACGAGACAAGCGTACTCTTTCGAGGTATGAGTTAAAAGCTGGCCTTTAGATCAAGAGCTTTTTTCAGAAAGATCAAATAATCCTTTTGAGGAATTTCAACGCCGCCGAAACTTGCCAGATGAGGTGTCAAAAATTGTGTGTCAAGCAATGTAAAACCGCCGGCTTTCAACCTTTTAACCAAAGCGCATAAAGCCACTTTGGAGGCATTTGTTTGTTTGGAAAACATACTTTCGCCGAAAAACGCGCTGCCCAAAGAAACACCGTATAATCCGCCGACAAGCCCGCCGTCCCGCCAACATTCCACACTGTGCGCCAATCCCAGATCGAATAAACGGCAATACGCATCCAAAATCTGATCGTTTATCCAGGTTTCTTTCCGGTCGGCACAGTTCAGCATCACATCCCGAAAAGCCGTATCCGTTCGGACTTCAAAAACACCTTTGCGAATCACGCGCGCCAAAGAATGAGAAATATGGAAGCTTTCTAAAGGCAGAATGCCCCGCCTTTCAGGTTCAAACCACATAACTGAAGCGTCTTCCCGATGTTCCGCCATCGGAAAGACGCCTGTCGAGTACGCATAAATCAACAATTCCGGAGAAATCGGACCCGTTGTCATTTATTGCTGTCTTCGTGATTTTTCAAAAACTTTTCCAACCAGTGAATGTTGTAGTTTCCATCCACAAAATCCGGCGTTGAAATAATCTCGTTATGCAGAGGTAATGTTGTTTTCACCCCTTCGATCACAAATTCATCAATTGCGCGATGCAACCGCATCAAGCAACCGTTTCTTGTTTTGCCGAACACAATCAGTTTGGCAATCATACTGTCATAATAAGGCGG
>JAFVEJ010000189.1 GCA_017476085.1 Alphaproteobacteria bacterium | reverse complement strand
GTTGTTTTTCTTCTTCTTTTGGTTTATGCGCGGATATTTGCGCCCGAAAAGTTAAAATCTTTCGCAAAAGAAATGAAACAATACGCCATTTTCCTCTTGCTTCTTTTAACCGGAACGGTCGTTTGGTTCACTTTTTTTGAAGATGCCGAATTCCGTTTCGTCTGCCGGAAAGAAACGCAGCGTTGCGAATATCATCATTCCACACTTTTTAACAAAGAATTGCGAATCGCCGACAGTTTCGGTCTTGACGGAATAAACAATGTTGAAATCAAACGGCATACGCGCTACGCAGGCAAAAGAAAAGCAAGACGCCCTTACTACGCCGTCAGCTTTTCCGGAAACGGAAAAAGCTTTGAAATGCCGAAAAAATTCAATTATCAAAGAGACGCGCAGAAACAGGCGACTTTGGCGGGCGCTTTCCTGCATACGGACGTTCCCGAATACGTTTATGCGGAATCTACGGATCCCGCGGAAGGAATGAAAATCTTTTCCGTGTTTATTTTGTACGGCACCACAATCATGGCTTGTTTTTCCCTTCTTTCAAAGTTGTTTGAAAAACAAGATAACGCTAATATGAAACGGCAAAAGAGGCGTTAGAAAACGGCTTCCTTCTTTTTATACGGAAGCCTGAAATAAGCACCGCCGACAGAAAGAATATGCGGAAATAAAAAGGAAGAAAGGAAAAAATATGGACGATTTAGTGTCATCTGTCGCGGGAATCGCCGCCGCATTCGGGGGAGTCTTTATCCTTTTACTGCTTTTTATGCGTCGGCAAGGATTGACTTTTACCAAAGAAGAAAAGAAAAGTTTTTTTTTCATAATACTTATTTTTTTCGGCGGCGTAGGATATTTTTTCTTTTTTGAAGATGTGGATTTCATTTTCAGATGCGGAAAAGACACACAGCGTTGCGATTACCATCATTCGACGCATTATAACAAAAACATCCGTCTGGCCCGTTCCTTTGATTTATCCGGCATCAAAGAAGCCGGAATCGTCCCGCACAAACGTTCCTGCGGCCGCCACTGTTCCAAAACCGTTTACAGGATCGTTTTCAACGGGGAAAACAATTCCTTTGAAATGCCGAAGGATTTCGATTTCAAGGAAGACGCCGAAAGACAGGCCGCCCGCGCCGCGGCTTTTTTGCATACGGATAAACCGTATTACGCATATAAGGAAATAACACCGAATAATACGAAAAATTATTCGATTATTCTCCTTCCGTTGTTTCTTTCCGTTATTCTGAGTATGTTCGGATCGTTGACGGCATTAACTAAAATCTTTCAGCGCAAAAAGAAGGAAAAATACCTCGAATATCGGAAAAAAGAAAAAATACCCGATGAATGATGCTTTATTGCCGTTTATGATAATTCCCCCATCCATGCAGCATTCAGTGTCTTTTCTCCTTATTAGTAAAAAGAATAAAACCGTTTCTTTTATCTGCTCCATCAGATATAATTAAAGACAACTTTTAGATGATACGGAGATATTCAGTGTCAAAAAATAAAAAAGAATCAGAAAAACAAAGCCTGATCGTTCTTTTTATTTTATTTCTGATTCCCGGTTATATGTATTTTTTCAGCGACCGCTCAATGTATTTTGAATGCATGAAGGAAACAATGGTTTGCACCTACAGCCATTCCACCGAATACGATAAAACGATGCGCCCGGTAAAAACATATAATCTTTCACGAAACATGTATGCAAAAGCCACCAAACACACTCGACACAAACGCGGTTTTTATTACACGGTGGATATGACCGGGACAAACGGCTTTTTATTCAAAATTCCCCACGATTTTACAAACGACTCTGAGGCGCGGAACGAAGCCCGCAAATTCAATCATTTTTTATCTTCTTCTCAAAAAAATTACGCTTATTTTAAGATGCCGTCTGAAATATCTCCGGTCAAACTCCTCTTCCTTCTCAACCTGTTTTTAGTTGCCGTCGCTCTGTTCTCTTTCCGAAAAAACATTCGAAGCGATTCAAACGGTACTGTAAACCATTCGGAAATTTCCGATATAGATGAGGAAATCAGAAAAAATTTAAAAGAAGAAGGCCTGTCGGACGAAGAAATCGAGGCTTTTCTGAAAGAATTGAATGAAGAAACCGATCGGGAACTTACCCTTTCCGACCCTAACGACGATGTTATTCAACGCTCTAAAAACATTTAGAAAAAAAGAGAACTGTAAAAATTATCCCCGATAAAGCAGTTGGAAGAAAGACTGAATCTTTTCCGATCGCTAACCGGCTCAAATACAGATTTTACATAACAATATAGGTTGATTTTATGACTGATATTTTACACATTATTTTTTCCGTCTTTGCCGTTTTTTTCATAATTGAAGCGGCGCTGTACCAGTATATCAAAGGAAAACGGAGCAAACTTTCGAAAGGATTGAATAAAAAAATCAATGAATATTTGATTGCTTATCTGATTATTTTTTTGTTGTTTTCCGGGTACCTTTATTTTTTTGAAGAACAGTCTTTTTATCTGGAATGTCAAAAAGACGCGATGACATGCACTTACTCTCACACGACTTATTTCAACAAAAAAATGAGCGTTATCGAAAGATACGATATTTCCCGTACGGAATTTGCCCGCGCTAAAAAGAACAGCCGTATAGGCCGACACGGCGGAAAAACCTTTTATACGGTGGAATTGGTTGAAAAGGATAAAAGCTTCAGCTTTACGCCGCATTGCAACAACCTACGCACGGCTGAAAAAGAAGCCATAAGATTCAACCGGTTTTTGCGCGGTACGGAAAAATTATATACTTTCAGAAAGAATCCTTCTTCCGATTCTTTTGGTTCAACAATCGGATTTATGGCCTGCCTGTTTGCAATTTTTCTGGAAGCCCGTCTGTTCTGGCATTTGGTCGAGGCCGCCGTCAGAGAACATAAAAGAAGAGACAACCACCCGAACAAAGAAGACATACCGCCGCAGAATGATGTCATTCAACGCAATCTGTAATCCCTTATCCGATCCATGCGGGAAACATATCTTTCAGTGACGTATAAATAAATTCAACCGCCAAAGCGGCCAACAGCATACCGCACAAACGCCCGATGATATTCAGTCCAGTCTGTCCCAAAACGGCGGCCAGCTTATCCGCTACGCGCAGCAGCAGCCACGCGACCGTCGCGACAGCCAAACCGGAACAAAGTACCGCAATCAAATGCGGCAACGATTTATCCATCTGTGTCGCAATCACCATAGCGGAAATCGAACCGGGACCGGAAATAACTGGAATAGCCAACGGCATAACGCCGATCGCTTCACGATTTTCCGCTTCAGCCTGTTCTTCCTTTGTGTGACGCTTTTCAGACGCTTTCATCATACCGAACGCAATCGACATCAGCAAAATTCCGCCGGCAATTCTGAACGAGTTCAAGCTGACTCCGAACATATCCAGCAAAGCGCTGCCGAAAAAAGCGGATGAACATAAAACGCACGCCACCGCTATTCCCGTTTGACGGGCTATTCCCGCTTTTTCGCGCCGTCCCATTCCGTCTGTCAGATTGATAAATACGGGAATCGCCGACTGCGGCGCGCATACGGCCAGCATCGCCAATGAAAAATGCAGAAAATCAACAAACCAAGACAACATGCGTATTCTCAACAAACGGTTAGAACGGCTTTATTATTAGCACTTTTTCCTAAAAAAGAAAGTTGATAAAAAAATAAAACAATTCCTTTAATTTTTTATTGACATCAGCGGTAAGGCTTGCCACTTTCTCACAAGAGCTTCTTTAAAATTAAAAAAAGCCCGCAAAAAATAGAAAAATCCTTATAGGAAAAACAAAAATGAATTTTCTTTATTTTTCTCCGAATTTTCCGACCTACGGGTGGAAATTCTGCCGCTATTTAAAAGAAAACGGCGTTAATGTATTGGGAATCGGCGATCAAGGATATGATGAACTGCAGCCGGAATTAAAAGATGTTTTAACCGAATATTACCGCGTTGATAATTTACAGAACTATGACCAGGTTTATCGCGCTGTTGCCTGCCTGATCCATCACCACGGTAAAATCGATCGGATTCAATCCAACAACGAATTTTGGTTGATTACGGAAGCGATGTTAAGAACCGATTTTAACATCGAAGGCGTCAAATATCCGGAAATTCTGAACCACAAACAAAAATCCAGAATGAAAGCTTTCTTTAAAAAGGCCGGCGTTGCCTGTGCCGACTATTGCCTGCCTAAAAATTTTGCGGACGGCAAAGCTTTCACGGATAAAAACGGATTTCCCGTCGTTGTCAAACCTGATGACGGGGTCGGCGCCTGCGACACTTACACTTTGCATACCGAATCGGAAATGGCCGATTTCTTTGCTCAGAAGCCGGATGTGCAATATATTATGGAAACCTTCATTGACGGCCATGTCGAAACATTTGACGGCTTGACCAATCATGACGGTGAAATCGTTTTCTGCGCCAGTCAGGTGTATCACCAGTCTTTGATGGATACCGTCGTTAATGATGACTGCATTATGTACCATACCGACAAAGAAATGGCGGAAGACATACGCAAAGCCGGAACGGCAATCGTTAAAGCGTACGGCATCAAAGACATTTTTTTCCACTTTGAATTTTTCCGTACGACCGACAAAAAAACAGGAAAAACCAAAGTGATGGCTTTGGAAGTCAATATGCGTCCGCCCGGCGGCATGATTACGGAAATTTATGAAGCATCTCATGACGTAAATATTTATAAAGCTTGGGCCGATACATTGATCAAAGGCCGTCCCGAAGGCGATATGAGTCAAAAGCGTTATGCCGCTTTTGCCAGTCGAAAATTCCGCTTTAATTATGTTTACACGCACGAAGCCATTCTGGCCAAATACGGCGATCATATTATGGAACATATGCCGATTGAAGGAATCACCGCCCGCGCGATGGGAGACTATATTTATCTGATTTATGCGGATACTCTTGAAGAAATCAACGAAATCATTGACGCCGTAAATGCGCGCGTTTGAAGGAAAAAGACAAATGAAAGAAGAATACTTTAAAGAATGGTCGTCCTGTCTGGATCGGGATATGGAATTTAAGGTTTACGGTCATACCGGCAAACCCGTTCTGGTTTTTCCGCCCGGATGCGGCCGCTTTTGGCACTATGAATATCATGGGATGGTGAACATTTGCGCGCCTTATATTGATGACGGACGGATTCAACTGTTCTGCATTGACGGTATTGATTGGGAATCTTGGGAAAAGAAAGACGGCAATCCGTATGACAATATGCAGATGCAGGAAAGATACTTCAATTATACGGTTGAAGAATTCATTCCCCGCATCAAAGAAATCAGCCGCGACGCCAACGGCGGTGAAGAAATAGGTATTCTGGCAACAGGCTGTTCCATGGGGGCGACCCACAGCGCCAATACGTTTTTCCGCCGTCCCGATCTGATCGATTCCGTGATTGCGCTCAGCGGATTATACGGTCCCAGATACTTCTTGGGCGATTATGTGGACGAAAATGTTTATAAAAACAGCCCGCTGTATTTCCTGCCCGATATTTATGATGAAAATTATCTGAATCAAATGCGCCGCGCCCGT
>JAFVEJ010000020.1 GCA_017476085.1 Alphaproteobacteria bacterium | reverse complement strand
TAAATTAAATGAAAGCGATTTTAGCTCCTTTCGGAATTGATGTTTTATCCGCCGGCGATCTGATTTTGACCGAACCTGACGAAAACGGCCGGACTTTCATTGAAAATGCCCGTATTAAAGCTCTTACCGCCGCCAGAGAAGCCAACCTACCGGCTTTGGGAGACGATTCCGGATTATGCGTCCACGCGCTGAACAACCGCCCCGGTATTTACAGCGCACGCTATAACGAACCGAAAAAAAACGGTTTTATGTATGCCATGCAGAAATTAAATGAAGAACTCGGCGAAAAAACCGACAGATCGGCACATTTTTCCTGCGCTCTGGTCCTCGCATGGCCAAACGGCGACACGGAAGAATTTGAAGGAAAAGTTAATGGCTCTCTGCAGTGGCCGGTCAAAGGAACAAACGGTTTCGGATACGACCCTATGTTTGTCCCCGACGGTTACGACCTTTCTTTTGCCGAACTGCCGGCTGAAGTTAAAAATAAAATCAGTCACAGAGCTCGCGCTTTAAAAATGTTTACGGATAATTGTCTGTGACGGGATTCGGCGTTTATATTCATTGGCCGTTTTGTCGGTCAAAATGTCCGTACTGCGATTTTGTCAGTTTGCCGGAAAAAAATTTCGATTTCCGCGCATGGGCGGATGCTTATGCCAAAAATTTGAAATATTATGCCGAACAAACGCCGGGAAAAACCGTTACAAGCATATTTTTCGGCGGAGGTACCCCTTCCTTAATGAGCAATGAACTCGTTTCTTTCGTTATCGAAACGATCAGAACCTTATGGCCAGTCACCGAAGATGTCGAAATATCTATGGAAGTCAATCCATGCTCGATCAATCGGGAAAAGATGCTATTATTCAGACAAAGCGGCATTAATCGCTTATCTGTCGGCGTTCAATCTCTTAACAACAAATCATTAAAACTATTAGGTCGTCTGCATACGGCGGAACAGGCTTTAGATACCTTAAAAACGGCTCGGGAAATTTTTCCGCGTTTATCCGCCGACTTTATTTATGCCTTGCCGAATCAGTCTTTAAACGACTGGAAAAGTGAACTTTTAAGTATTTTAGAGCTGAATTTAAAGCACTTGTCTCTTTATCAGTTGACAATAGAAGAAGGAACTTTTTTTTATAAAAAAGGGATTCAGCCGGCAGAAGAAAATTTGACTGCGGATATGTTTGAATTAACCGATCAACTGACTTACCAAGCCGGTATAGAACGATATGAAGTTTCAAATCATGCCATTCACGGAGAAGAGTGCCTTCACAATCTGTTGTATTGGAATGGGGGAGAATGGATCGGAATCGGCCCTGACGCTCATGGGCGTTTTACGAACGAAAAAATTTTTTACGCTACCGTTCAAAGCAGCGATCCGAAAGAATGGCTTTTAAATCAAAAAAATGAAAAAATTGTTTTGACACCGAAAGAAAAGGCTCAGGAGCTTATCTTTATGGGACTCAGAACGCGCGATGGCATCGACAGAAAACGATTTTTTAATCAAATAGGTATGTCGCCGGAAGATTTTATGTACACCGATACCTTGCAGGATTATCAAACAGACGGTTTTTTAATCAATGACTCAAAAAGCATACGATTAACGCCTCAAGGGTTGATCCTGTTAAATGCGTTATGCCGAACTTTACTGAAATAACGGATGAAAGTCTTCTGTCGAAAACTCTTCTTTAGGTTTTGCGATTTCTTCCGCCGCCGGTGCTTCTTCTGTCGTCGGCAATGTAATCAAATCGGGTGAATGACGAAAATCTTTAATATAAACATCCGGAGCAAAAAGAGGAACCGTTTCAAAAACTTCTGCCGCCGGAGACAGTGTTACCGTTCCTTTTTTCTCAACGCCCAACACTTGCAAACCACGTTCCGACAGCCCGTTCGGCAATAAACGAAACAGACCGTCAACGCCTTTAAATCCCGAAACGGTTGTCAAATTACTAAAAGAAAAGCTTCCGTTTTCCGCCAAAATAGCCGCCAAAGCCACAGCATCATACGCCTGCGACGCTATACGAGGCGGTTTATCCCCATAAAGTTCTTTATAACGATCGGCAAAAACCGCAAAACCTTCCGAAGGCAAATGCGAAAACCATCCGCCGATTAAAGCCGGCTCACGTGCCGGCTTGGAATCCGCCCACTGAGAAGTCCCTAAGATTTTGATCTCCGAAGGAACATCATAATAAGAGAAAAGCGCTCCGAAAGAACGCAGACGACTGCCTTCTTCCGCCACAAGAATTGCGTCGAATTCAAACGAATCCCGAACTAATTCCTGATCCTTTAAGGTATCTATTATTGCCTGCAGCTGTTCCAAAGACACCTTTTTTTCTTCATATCCTCCGGTTTCATCATTTTTGATCAATATCGTTTTCCCTAACGCGACCTGATCTTTTTCCTTTTCCAAACGTTTTACTTCGTCGTCTCGCTCCGTTTCCAAATCTTCCATTAATTTAGGCATAACGGAAGCGACCGCCGACTGTAAATCCTCCGTTTTCGGGTCATAAAATGCGGCTTTTGTGATCATACCGCCGCAAGTGTCAACGGCTGTTTTAGCCGCCATGGAAATAATATCTCCAACCGCGTTATCCTGAGACAAAACAGCAAAACGTTTATATCCTTTATCACATGCAAATTTGACGATATGTTCCTCCTGCTGCGATGTCAGCGTGCTGATCGTATAAATTCCATCCCCTAAATTCACAGGATCGGAAGAAAAAGTAATTACTCCGATTTCCGCAGAATGCGTTGACGGGCGAATGGCTCGTACAGATTTTGCAAAAACCGGACCGATAATTAACTCCACTCCTTGACTGATCGCTAATTCAGAAGCTTTTCTGGCTCCTTCGGGAGTTCCTTCCGTATCGTAAAATTGCAGGATCAGTCGCTGACTGCCGATATCAAACAAAGACATCATCGCGGCATTACGCAAAGCTTCACCTAATTTTGCCGAATTGCCGGTTAACGGCAATAATACGCCCACCCGCACCATTTCCGTCGAAACAACAGCATGTTCAGCTTTCTCGCCTTTTTCGGCAATATTCGCTTCCGCTATATGAAAAGCGCTCTTATCCACCCGTTTGGAAAATAACGGAATTTTACCGGCACAAGACGACAATAAAACAGAACAAATGAAAAAAACAAAAAATTTACGGATAATGTGATGCAAGGAATTGCTCCTGATTTTAAAACGTGTTTAGATACAATTTAACTGTTTTTGCAATGGAGTGCAAATGTCTGAAACCTGTTTTATCAAAGGATTATACCTTGTGGCAACCCCTATCGGCAATTTGGGAGATATTTCTTCCCGCGCCATAGAAGTTTTAACCGCTGCCGATACGATCGCTTGCGAAGATACAAGAAATACTCAAAAACTGTTAAACCTCTTGGGAATTAAAAAAAAGAGATTAACCGCCTATCACGAATATAATGCAGACAAAGCGAGACCTTATATATTGGAACGATTACGAAACGGTGAAATGATCGCCTTGGTTTCAGACGCGGGAACGCCACTTGTCAGCGACCCCGGATACCGTTTGGTTCAAGATTGCATCAGCCAAAATATTTATGTAACCGCCATTCCCGGAGCTTCTGCCGTTTTAACAGCTTTGCAGCTGTCGGGATTACCCAGTCATCGTTTTTTATTTGAAGGATTTTTACCCCCGAAAACAACAGCCAGAAAAAAGGAACTCGCTTTATTGGCCGAGGTTCCCGCGACATTAATTTTTTATGAGTCTCCGCAACGATTAGAAGAAACTTTAAAAGATATGATTTTTGTGCTGGGAGATCGTTACGCCGCCGTTGTTCGTGAACTGACAAAAAAATTCGAACAAACAATCAGAGGCACTTTTTCCGATTTACTGACTTATTATCAAAAAAATAATCCTCCAAAAGGAGAAATCGTCATTGTTGTTTCACCTGCGGAACAAAAAAAGGAATCTCTTGATGAAATTAGAAACCAATTAACGGAAGCGTTAAAAAAAATGAGCGTGAAAGAAGCGGTTTTCTTGATTTCTCAATCAACAAGCGAATCCAGAAAAACTATTTATCAAATGGCTGTTGAAATAAAAAATGCATCAAAATAAAAAAGAAACCGGAAAACAAGCCAGAATCGACGGTTATAAGGCAGAAAATTTTGCTGCTTTATTTTTAAAACTAAAAGGATATAAAATTTTAGAACGCAATTTCAAACCGCCCAAAGGAACCGGTGCGGGGGAAATAGATATTATTGCTGAAAAACATAATACCATCATATTTATTGAAGTTAAAAAACGGAAATCCCTTTCATCCGCCGCTGAAGCCGTTAATGAACAGGTGCAATCCAGACGTATCAAAGGAGCTCAATATTTTTTAATGACTCATCCCGCTTTAATTAATAAAGAAATGCGTTTTGATGTTATTCTGTTATCTTCCGGACATTTTCCGGAACATATTAAAAACGCATTCACAGAGTCTTAATGTATTACAAAATGTTATTAATTATACATCCGCGAAACTGATGATTTATTTTTCTACACACATTTTAAAACTAAATATTTTCTTCCTCCGGCAAACTGATAATATCTTCATTCAATTCATTTGAAAAAGAATCATCAAAAATAATTTCTCCTATATCCTCATCTTCTGCCTGAATAACATCTTCTTCATCCAGCAACGTTTCCGAAGAAGCGGAAGTATTTTTATGATTATCCAAACGAGCACTGAGTTTACGAATCAATGTATCCAATTGTTCCAGAGTCTCATAAGAGATAATCAATTCTCCGCCAACCGCTTTTGGTTTGATCAAGACTTCAACGCCTAAAATCCGGGCTAAATTTTCCGCTAAAGAATCACATTCTTCCTGTTTATCCGATTTTTTGGCCGTTACGCGTTTTTTCTTGGTTACACTACCCTGCACCAATTTTTCCGTTTGGCGAACATTTAAACCTTTATCTATAACTGTTTCAGCTAACGCTTCCGGATCCTTAGCAGTTAACAAAGCGCGCGCATGTCCGGCCGTTAAATGCCCCTGTTCCAAAAAAACTTTGACCTTTTCCGGCAAACTGAGCAATCGCATTGTATTGGCAACGTGACTGCGGCTTTTTCCGACTGCTAAAGCCAACTCTTCCTGTGTATTGGAAAATTCTTCCATAAGGCGACGATAGCCCTCAGCTTCTTCCAGCGCATTTAAATCCTGTCGCTGCAAGTTTTCAATCAAGGCAACTTCCAAAGCTTCTTTATCTGTTAAATCCTTAATTAAAACAGGAACTTCTTTTAAACCAGCCAATTGAGAAGCACGCCAACGCCGTTCTCCTCCAACAATTTCATATTTATCAGAAAAACCGTTTTTTAAGCGAACGATCAAGGGCTGCAAAACGCCTTTGATACGAATGGATTCGACTAAATCGTTAATAGCTTCCTGATTAAAAACGTGGCGCGGCTGAAAAGGGCTTGGTTCCAAATCAGACAACGGTATCGTTTTGATACCCTGAGTATCTTTTTCGGATTCTTCGTCTCCTAATAAAGCGTTTAATCCTCGGCCCAGATTTTTAGAACTCATTTTTCGCCTCCTGTTTTAAAACTTCCTTAGCCAAATTAATATAAGCCTGTGCTCCTTTGCTTTTAAAATCATACAGCAAAATCGGTTTTCCATGTGAAGGAGCCTCCGAAACACGAACATTGCGGGGAATAACCGATTTATAAACTTTGTTTCCGAAATAATTGCACACGTCTTGAGCGACGACTTCCGACAATCCCGTACGACCATCATACATCGTCAATAAAATTCCCTGTAATTCCAAAGCCGGATTAAAATTCTTTTTTACCCGATCAATCGTTTTCATCAAATCCGCCACTCCTTCCAACGCCAAATATTCGCATTGAACGGGAACAATAACGGATTTGGAAGCAACCAAAGCATTAACGGTCAGCATACCGACAGCCGGCGGACAATCAATAAAAACGTAATCATACGTCAGCCATTCTTTTTCAATCGCTTTTTTCAAGAAAAATTGCGGATTGTCCCGATGAGACAATTCAAAATCCGCGCCGGCCAAATCTTTGGAAGAAGCGACAACAGATAAATTCGGGATTTTCGTCCACACAATCGCCGAAGAAATTTTTTCTTCTCCCATCAAAACCTGATACATGTTTTTAGGAGCATTCCGACGATCCAATCCGAAACTGACTGTTGCATTCCCTTGCGGATCCAAATCCAACACCAACACCTTTTTATTAACGGCTGCCAAAGCCGTTGCCAAATTAACGGTTGTCGTTGTTTTTCCGACGCCGCCTTTTTGATTGGAAATAGAAATTACTTTCGGCTGTTGATCTACCTTCATTTTTTTCTCACCTCTGACAGCAAAAGAATAGTTCCTTCATCACTGGAAATACTTTGTATTTTTTCGATATGACAGCTGTATTTTTTTAATGCCTTTGTTATTTCTTCCTGCGCTTTAGCTCCTTTCATAAACAGACAACGCGTTTTCGGCTTAAAAAAAGGAAAAGCGTATTTCATCAACTTATCCAGCGGAGCTAACGCCCTGGCAGTAACAACATCGGCTTCAAACATTTTCATTTGTTCAATCCGCTCATTATGAACCACAGCTTTTAGATCACACGCTTCTATTACTTTATTCAAAAATTCAGCTTTTTTTCCTTCGCTTTCCGTCAAATGAAAATCATATTTTTTTTCTGTATCCATCGCAGCCAATACCAATGCCGGAAAACCGGCGCCGCTGCCCAAATCCACAATGATCCGATCAGACGGAAACAACTTTTGAAACAACTGTGCAGAATCAAGAATATGCCGCGTCCATACCATTGGAAGCGTTGACGCCCCAACCAAATTCATTCTTTTCTGTTCGATTTCCAACAACTCAACATACTTGTCGAGCCTTTCAATAACCGGCTGTGATAGTTTAAGCCTCTCAACAACTCGATCACGATTTGTCGTAATCATTTTCATCCCTTTTGTTTCATAGGAAACATTTTTTCATATTTTTTTAAAATAACTTTTATTCTCTGATAAATTCAAGAAAAAAATTTTTTATTTTATGTTTCAGTCTGTGTTTTTCACTGTTTCACGTGAAACATAAAAAAAGAGATATAAAAATTAAAACTGCATAATGAAAGTAAATTTTATTTTGATATTTTATATTCGTTTCGGAACAGAAACGATTTCCATAAACTTCAAAACAAGTAAAAAATAAACCGAGCAGAGAGAATAAAAAAACTCAGCTCGGTTAAAAATTTTTTTCATTTAAATTTTACAGAATAAATTTGGATAAATCAGAGGTCTTTGTCAGAGTTCCTACTTTTTCCAATACTTTTTCTTTGGTGATGATTTCGGTTTCTCCTTGTCGTTCAGCAGCAGTAAAGGAAATGTCCTCCAACAGTTTTTCCAAGATCGTATGAAGACGACGAGCACCGATGTTTTCAACGTTTTCATTGACTTCTGCCGCCAAAGCCGCAATTTCCCTGATTGCTTCGTCTTCAAATTCCAATGTGAAGTTTTCGGTTTTCAACAATTCTTTGTATTGTAAAATCAGATTGGCTTCCGGCTCGCACAGGATTTTGTAAAAGTCCTCTTTCGTCAGAGGCTTCAATTCAACGCGAATCGGCAGACGACCTTGCAATTCAGGCAATAAATCGGACGGTTTGGAAATATGAAACGCGCCCGAAGTGATAAATAAAATATGGTCGGTTTTGACCATTCCGTGCTTTGTCGTTACCGTCGTCCCCTCTATCAGCGGAAGCAAGTCGCGCTGAACGCCTTCGCGGGACACATCGGGATTCTTGCCTTCACTGCGGCCGCAAATCTTGTCAAACTCGTCAATAAAGACAATACCGTTGTTTTCAACATTGGCGATCGCTTCCTGAATCACTTTATCCTGTTCGATCAGATTGTCGCTTTCTTCCGTTACCAGAACGTCATAGGAATCCTTGACGGTCATTTTCTTTTTGCGGAAAGACATTCCTTTGCCGCCCAACAGATCGCCTAAGCTGATCATACCCATTTGCGCCCCAGGCATCCCCGGAATATCAAACGTCGGCATGGAATTGTTTGGCGCTTCCTGCACTTCGATTTCGATTTCCTTATCATCAAGAGAGCCTTCCCGTAACATTTTGCGGAATTTCTGACGCGTTTCTTCCGTCGCGTTCAGCCCGACCAGAGCGTCAAGAACACGTTTTTCGGCGGCTTCTTCGGCTTTGACGTGGACGCCCTTACGCATTTTTTTGCGTGTCATCGTAATTGAGATTTCCAGCAAATCACGAATAATGCTTTCGACATCGCGCCCGACATAACCGATTTCAGTAAACTTTGTCGCTTCCGTTTTAATAAAAGGAGCCTGCGCCAACTTAGCCAGGCGTCGGGCGATTTCCGTTTTTCCGACGCCGGTCGGCCCGATCATCAGAATATTTTTAGGAACGACTTCCTCTTTCAAAGCGGCGGGAAGCTGCTGTCTGCGCCACCGGTTGCGCAAAGCGACGGCGACGGCGCGCTTGGCTTCGGTTTGCCCGACGATATGCCTGTCCAGTTCGGAAACGATTTCACGCGGAGAAAAAAACGTACTCATAGCTTTTCCATAACAATGTTGTGATTGGTGTAGATGCAAATATCTGCGGCGATATTCATCGCTTTTTGGACAATGTCTTCGGCGGACAATTCCGTGTCGATCAATGCCAAAGCCGCCGCCTGCGCGTAAGAGCCGCCCGACCCGATGCCGATCAGGCCGTGCTGAGGTTCCAGAACGTCACCGTTTCCGGTCAGAACGAGCGTTGTTTCCCTGTCCGCCACGATCATCATCGCTTCCAGCTTTCTTAAATAGCGGTCGGTGCGCCAGTCTTTCGCCAATTCGACGCAAGCGCGGGTCAGCTGACCGGAAAATTTTTCGATTTTTTCCTCCAACCGTTCAAACAGCGTGAAAGCGTCCGCGGTTGCTCCGGCGAATCCGGCGATGATAGAGCCGTTGCCCAACCGGCGCACTTTGCGCGCGTTGCTTTTCAAGACCGTATTACCGAAAGTCACTTGCCCGTCCCCCGCAATAACGACTGAATCGTTTTTGCGAACGCACAGGATTGTCGTTCCTCTTAAAGACGGCGTTTGATTGTCCATGTTGCCTCCTCGGTAAATCTGCGTTAGATTGATTTAAAACAGATTTTTACCAAAAGGAAGAAAAAAAGCAATGCGGCAAGCTAAAATAGAACGAAATACTACGGAAACGCAAATCTCCGTTTCCTTGAATTTGGACGGGCAGGGCGAATACGACATTCAGACCGGATGCGGTTTTTTCGATCATATGCTGGAACAACTTTCGCGACACGGCCTAATCGACCTGACCGTCAAAGCGACAGGGGATCTGCACGTTGACGCGCATCATCTGATTGAAGACACGGGCATCGCACTTGGCAAAGCTCTTGCGCAGGCTCTGGGCGACAAGAAAGGCTTGAACAGATACGGTTCGGCGTGCATTCCGATGGATGAAACGCTGACCCGCTGTGTCATTGATTTAAGCGGCCGGACGGCGTTTGTCTGGCACGTCAAATTTCCGACGGAGAAAGTAGGGGAATTGGACACCGAAGTTTTCAAAGAATTTTTCGCCGCCGTCGTCGACAACCTGAAAGCGGCCATTCATATTGAAAACCTTTACGGCGACAATTCGCATCATATAGCGGAATCCTGCTTTAAAGCTTTTGCCAGAGCGTTGCGGCACGCGACCGAAATCGACCCGAGAGCGGCAAACATCACCCCAAGCAC
>JAFVEJ010000188.1 GCA_017476085.1 Alphaproteobacteria bacterium | reverse complement strand
TTTGCCTTCTGTCGTAATGCTCCGAAAGGAAAAAAAAAATGAAACAAGACCTTTATTTGATTATTTCCGCCGGCTTGAGCGCAGATCAAACTTCCGCAGCTTTCGAACGTTTTTGCAAAAACGAAACGCCGCAGGCGGTTTTGTACGACCTGACGGGACACACCGACGCGGCGGCAAAACAAATTGTTCGGACAATCCAAAACAAAAATATAGCCGTCATTATCAAAAACGATGCCGAAAAAGCGCTGTCTTTACAAGCGGACGGCGTTCAAATCGCTTATAATGCCGGTTTAAAAAAAATCAGAAAACAAATCGGAGAATTGGCCTTAGGCGTGACCTGCTCCACCCGTGACGAAGCGATGCGCGCCGGTGAAAACGGCGCGGATTATATCGGGTTTGAAGGCGAAAAAGCCGCTGA
The DNA here is from genome assembly GCA_017476085.1 of Alphaproteobacteria bacterium. The sequence goes on along the minus strand of JAFVEJ010000188.1, from coordinate 2,992 downwards.
TCTGACGCAATGGTGGAGCGAACTGTTTACCCTGCCGTGCGTCGATTTTAATCCCGATCGTCCGTCGAAATCTGCGGATTTTCGGATTCGGTTCCTTTTTGATTGAACACAAACATTTTGTTCAAAACATATCCCAACAAAGCGCCCGGCAAAATCAAAACGGCGCCTGCGATATATTTGTTCATCAGCCCGACCAGCTCCAACAAACGAAAACCAGCAATATTGACGGCACAAACGACAGTATACACACAGATAAAACGCCCCAACAAGCACAGCCGAATATTTTTAAAAACAACCCTGCCGAACGTCTGAAAATTAAATAAAACGCCGCAAACCGTCCCGATTACAACTGCCGTTGCATAATACAGCCCGATATAAATCAGAAAAGAATACAAAACATAATAAAACAGCGTGTTAATCCCGCCCATCACCAAAAACAGAATAAACTGTTCGGACTGACCGGTGATTTTCATTCCCAAATGTATTCCCCAATCAAACAAAATTTTCAGCTTTTTCATGCAACCGGCGCCCATAACACATCTTCTATTTGTTTTGCTCCCGTAACCAGCATGACCAAACGATCAACGCCGACCGCGATCCCCGCGGCGGGCGGCATGGCGGCGACGGCATTGATGAAGTCGTCGTCTATCGGATAGCGTTCGCCGTACAGTTTTTCTTTCAAGTCCATATCGTGTTCAAAACGCTGTCTTTGCTCCGCAGCATCCGTCAATTCGGAAAAAGCGTTCGCCAACTCAACGTCGCCGACATAGACTTCAAACCGTTCAGCGAAGCGAGGATCCGAAGGTTTCCGGCGGGACAGAGCCGCCATACAAACCGGATAATCATAAAGAATCGTCGGCACGCCGCGTCCCAGTTTCGGCTCAATTTTTTCAAAAGCAATCCGGAAATAAATATCGTCCCAACGGTCTTGAGGATTCGTTTCAATCCCCAATTTTTTCGCAATGGCGGCAAGCGGCGCCGGATCCGGCTCCAAATCCGGCTCTTCCGGCAAAGTGTCTTCCAATTCGAAACCGACATATCTGCGGCAGGCTTCGGCGACGGAAATTTTTTCCCACGGAGCAAAAGGATCGCACTCCCGTCCGTTTTCCCTCAATGTTTTTACGCCGCAGGCTTTAGCGCAAGCCCTTACCAATTCTATCGTATCATCCATTAAAGTTTCATAATCCGCATTCGCCCGATACCATTCCAACATAACAAATTCGGGATGATGCCGATTGGAACGCTCCTCGTTCCGGAAAACGCGCGCCATCTGAAAAATTTTCGGCAGTCCGGCCGCCAAAAGCTTTTTCATTGTAAATTCCGGCGATGTGTGCAGATACATTGTTTTATCGCTCTCCCCGAACGGTTCGGCCAGTTCCGTTTTAAACGCTTTCAAATGCGGCTCCAGTCCCGGAGAGATCTGCAAAATCGGCGTTTCCACTTCCAAAAAGTCCTGCTGTTTAAAAAAAGACCGAATCGTTTCAACAACGACGGCTCTTTGCTTCAATAACGGCAAATGCCGGGCATATTCGCCGGCGTGCCAGAACGGAATTTGACTGCTCATTAAAAAAAATACTCCCGAGTTTGCGTACAGCTCTTGCGTTAAAGACGTTAATCTGGTACTTTTTCAACAAATTTTATTGTCTTTCTTTTAATATACAAGGAAAAAAACACATGAAAATGCAAGCAAACCAGATGCGTCCGGGCATGGTCATTGAATACAACGGCAAACCGTGTGTCGTGATTGACTATGAATTGGTTATTCCGGGCAAGGGAAACGCAACCATTCAGGTAAAAATGCGCGACGTTGCCACGGGCGTAAAGACGGAACAGCGTTGGCGTACGGCCGATTTTGTTGAAAAGCTGATGAGCGAAGACCGTGACTGCCAGTATTTATTTTCGGACGGTACGGATCTGACGTTTATGATGACGGATACTTACGATCAGTTCACCGTTCCCAAAGAATTATTGGGTGACCGTGCCGCATATCTGCAAGACAACATGGAAGTTGTCGTTCAGTTCATTGAAGATAAACCCGTCGGTGTTGAATTGCCGGCCAAAGTCATCCAAACGGTTGTTGAAACGGAACCCGTCATCAAAGGCCAGACGGTTTCATCTTCTTATAAACCGGCTGTGTTGGACAACGGTTTGCGCATCGGCGTTCCGCCGTTTGTGGCGGCCGGAGACAAGATTGTCGTTTCCACCATCGACAACACATATGTGGAACGTGCAAAATAATTTCGTGCAAAGGGAATTATAATGACAATCAGATCCACATCTCCTTCCGTCAGAAGGACAACCATGCGCAAAGCAATGGCGGAGCGAAGAACAAAACGAGACGAAGCGCCCCGCAGCGAATATAAACCCGACGCCGTGGAGGAGTTTCGCAATTCCCGTCAAGATCGTTTTCTTTCATCTTTATCCGCAAATTTAAACGTTATGATTCAGGCCGTTCAAAAAGCCGGCCGCGGATTGATGCGGGATTTCGGCGAATTGGAAAAGCTTCAGATTTCAAAAAAAGGAGCGGCGGATTTTGCATCGTCGGCCGATATAAATTCTGAAAGAACTCTTCGGGAATTTTTGCTTAAAGCGCGTCCTCGCTATGGTTTTCTGCAGGAAGAAAGCGGCTCTGTAACCGGCGCGGACACATCGCACCGCTGGATTATTGACCCGTTAGACGGAACAACCAATTTTCTGCACGCGATTCCGCATTTTGCCATTTCTCTGGCGCTGCAGGAAGATAAAGAGATTATTGCCGGTGTCATTTACAACCCGATTTCCGGCGATTTGTTTTATGCGGAAAAAGGAGGCGGCGCCTGGGCGATGACGGCGTCAGGATCCTGCCGTCTGCATGTATCCAACCGCAATAAATTGCAGGAAGCCGTCGTTGTGACGGGTATTCCTCATTTAGGGCATGGTTCTCCCGATCGTTTCATCCTGCAGCTGCTGCCGATGATGGAAAAGACGGCCGGTGTACGCCGGATGGGATCGG
>JAFVEJ010000187.1 GCA_017476085.1 Alphaproteobacteria bacterium | reverse complement strand
CGCACGAGCTGTCCTGTTGTGTCCCGACCGAACGGAGCGGACGCCGCGGGACTGGTCTTTGACGCGTTGACGCAGGCGCGTCAAAACGGCGATGATGTTTTATTCATCGACACGGCGGGACGGCTTCAAAACCGGTCGGAGCTGATGGACGAACTGCAAAAAATCATCCGCATCATCAAAAAACAGATACCGGACGCGCCGCACGCCTGTTTGCAGGTGTTGGACGCAACCGTCGGGCAGAACGCCCATTCGCAAGTCAAAATCTTTTCGGAAACAATCCCCGTTTCGGGACTGATTCTGACAAAGCTTGACGGCACGGCGAAAGGCGGCGTGATCGTCGCCCTGACGGAAGAATTTAAACTGCCGGTTCATTTGATCGGCGTCGGGGAACAAATTGACGACCTGCGTCCCTTTAAAGCGCAGGATTATGCCAGATCTTTGATGGGGCTGGCTGTGAAGGAGACGTTATGATACGCGAAAAGAAATTAGGATCGGGCCTCTATTTTTCGGCGGAACAACTTTTTCCGGCGGCCTTATTGGTTTTATGCGCTTTTTTAAAAACCGTTGCCGTAACTATGATGGAAACGGGCGCCGTCGTTTTGTTTTTAACTCAAAGCCTGGAATATCTGCCCCAAATTCTGATCGCCGCTGCCGTTTTGATGATGATCCTGTGGCCGGCTCTTTCCGCCGCCAAAGAAAAAAGCGATCAGGTCCCGATAATATTGCTGAGCATCGCGGGATTGATTTCCGTTTTATTTTATGCGGCTTCCTTTTTCGTCTATTCCTGGATATTCGGCTGGTCTTTAATGGTCTGGAAATACGGTTTTCTGATCTTGGCGGAAACCGCTTTCTGGATGACCGCTTTCCGTTTCGGTGTGTTTGGAAAAAAATCCAATGTTTTGGCTGCTGTTTTAATCGCACATCTTGCGGGGTGGCTTGCGGCCGCGGGCCTGATTCGCTTAATTACCGAAGATCCGAATTTGATGATTCTATGGTCAGGCATTCTTGCCATCGGCTCCGCTGCCGCACTAAAAATATTGATAGACAACGGCTCGGCCCCCATTTTAAACCGCTTCACTTTCGACAAACAAAAAATCAAACGGCAAGGCAGCGATTCTCTGCAAAGAAAATTATCCGCAGTTTTCTTTATCGCTTCCGGCCTTATTTTCTTTGCCGTCGGATTTTATCAATATAACTTTTTAATCAACATCGGTTTTGTAACCACTTTTTATATAGATGCTCCTCTTCCTGCCGGTTACAGTTCCATTTTCAGCATTCTGTACACTGTTTCAGCTGTTTTAGCCGCATTGGCTTTAATCATTTTTGTCACTCGCCGTCATTTAAGCTTATTTGCGGGATTGTTTTTGCTTCCGATAGTTCTGCTGACCGCTTCATGCGCCGTATATAGCCCAGTATTTCTGATTTGTTTGGCTCAATCTTTGTTTGTTTTTGCGATTTTTGCCAAAGAAGCGGCATTGCAGGCCGTTCCATGGGCTGTTTCGCCCAGAACGGGTTTCAGAGCGACTTTATTGAGAAAATCCGTTATCGAACCGGTCGCATTGGCTTTGAGCGGCCTGTTTTTACTGGCAGTCCAGAACAGTATTTCAGGAGTGGAAACGGAATATCTTCAAGCCGGCTTAGCTGTCATTATTTTGCTGGCCGTTGTCATTTTACGAAAGTTCTATCAGAATTTAATCCTGAATATGTTAAAAACGCATTTGTGGCGCGGCGGCAAATTGCTGTTGGCCGGAAAAGCGATCAACCGTCTTTTGCAAGAAAATCTGAACAGTTCTGATTCTCAAAGTGTCTTATATACGCTGCGTGTTATTGAAGAATCCAAAGCCTCCGTACTTTCGGACTATTTAAAGAAAGCTTTGCATCACACCAATGAAGACGTGCGTTTATATGCTTTATCCAAAATCGAAGAATTAAAACTAACTGCTGTTTTAAACGAAGTAATCGAATTGGCGCAAAAAGACAACAGTATGGCTGTCCGTCAAAACGCCGCGCGTGTAATGTGTCGCTTAGGCGGTGCCGAAGAACGCGAAAAAGCCGTTCTGTTGATCAATGATCCTGTTTTGCGCGAAGGCATTTTAACAGGTTTGCTTGCCGTTGGGCAGGAAGGTGTTTTTGTCGCAATTAAATGTGTTGCGGATTTATCCGTTTCCGAAAATAAAGACGATCGGTTGTCCGCAGCGGCCGCTTTAGGCAATGCCGGTAATCCCGCATTTTACCATCCGCTGACGTATCTGTTGACAGATTCGGATCCGGATGTTTGCAAAGCGGCTTTAAGCGCCTCGGGAAAATTAGCCAATCCGCTTCTGCTGCCGACAATAATGCAAACATTCCGTTTTCCGGAACTGCGGGAAAATGCCTCTGAAACTTTATTGCAGTTTAAAGAAACCGCTTTTAACGAAATCAGCACCGTCCTGAATTCAACCGATTTTCCGATTCAGTTTCGTATTCTGCTGATCAGATTGGCCGCGCGCATTGCTTCGCCGGCAGCGGAAGAGTTTTTATTCAGCCACATTCAAATCGCGGATCGCCGCATACGTTTCAACATCATCAAAGCTTTGGCCTTATCCGGTTACAAAGCGACAGGCAAGAAAATCAACATTGTTCGTTTATGCCTGTATGATGAAATGGAAACGGCGACGGGCATCCTGGCGGCAATTCATGTCTTTAATAAAAACAAAGATCAAAAATTAAATGCGTCTTTGGATATTCTGAAATCCGCGTTAAACGGAGAAATAGAATATATCAAAGAACGAATTTTGCTGCTGTTGGCTCTGCTGCAGCCGTCAAAAGCGTTAATCGGGTTTTTAAGCACATACAATCCGACCGTGCCGGAAGATGAAATTACCGTTAAAATTGTCGATAAACTTTTATCCGGCGAACTAAGAACATTATGCCTTCCCTTGTTTGAAAATAAAACGCTGCAGCAGCGGCTGGCGTTGTTAAGACCGCAATTTTATCCGCCGGTCCTTTCTGTAAACGGCCACATTCAGGACATTCTGAAAACACCTGCGGGAGAACTGACCGATTGGACGCGGGCTTGCGCCGTTTATGCGGCAGGCAACATCAATGATATCAGCTTCGTCAATGCTCTGACAGAGCTGTTGTCGGATGCGGACACGATGATTCGCGAAACGGCGGTCTGGGCATTAGGCAAAATATTGCCGTGCGAAGAAGCGGCCCGTTTAATTACCGGCAATATAAACGATTCTTCCGTTTATGTTGCCCGTATGGCTCGCTTTGTTGCCGACGGCACAGGCCAAACGTCTTTTTTAGGAGTATAAAAAATGCGCTTAACACTTGAAAAAGTTTTAATTTTAAAAAACATTCCCCTATTTGCCGGCCTTCAGGAAACGGTTTTGTCCGATATTATCTATGCCAGTGAAGAAACGGCCGCAATGATCGGAACGGATATCGTCAAAGAGGGAGAAGCTTGGAACGACTTATATATCATCCTGCAAGGACAGGTCAGAGCGCACAGAAACGGACAAACGCTTCGGGAATTTAATACGCTGACCACTTTCGGCGAATTGGCGGCATTAGATGCCGAAACGGCCGATATGACCATCACGGCTTTGGAAGATACCGCGATGTTTAAAATAACCGGTCCGGCGCTGTATCGGTTAATGAACGATCATAAGTCTTTGGAAAGAAATATGTTTAAAATGCTTTGCCAACGCGTGCGTTCGGGCAGTCCCCAATAAATCTTTATTTTCCGAAAGTCCCGACCTTTCCGACCAACAAACCGCCGACATCTTTTTGAGAGGTTAAAAGTTCGGTAATTTTGACGCCGATATAGCCCTCGTCCGTCACGATGACTTCGCCCTTGGCTATGGGAATTTCGTTAGCTAAAATCTCGACAGGTTCATTCATCTGACGATTCAGTTCGACAACAGCGCCACGCCCTAATTTCAGCAATTGATACACCCGCAGCAATGTACGGCCTAAAACAACGGATAAATCCACATTGACTTCCATCAGAGCTTCTTTATCAAACATATTCTGAAGCACTGTTGCTTTGCGTTCTTCATTTTCCTGCGCCATCGTCGTTTCCTTATCCCTTAGAAATCAAAGGCCGCCGTCATCAGCTTTTGCGTATACGGCTGAACCTGTTCTTCAAACAACACGGGATTGAGTCCCGATTCAACGATTTGACCGTCCTTCATCACATAAACATAGTCGGCCAACGCCTTGACTACGCGCATATCGTGACTGATAAACAAATATGCCATTTTATATTGTTTTTGCAAGTTTTTCAAAAGGTCTGTAATCTGCGCCTGCACGGACACGTCCAAAGCGCTGGTCGGTTCGTCCAAAACAACCAAACGCGGCCTCAGTACCAAAACGCGGGCGATTGCGATTCTTTGCCGTTGTCCGCCGGAAAAAGCGTTCGGATAACGGTTTAAAATATCCGTCGGCAGATGAACGTCCTGCAGCGCCTGACAAATTAAATCCCTTCGTTCATCCGCGGAAAGTTCCGGCCGATGAATCAACAAGCCTTCTCCGACAATTTGTTCAACGGTCAGACGGGGGTTGAGCGACGCATACGGATCCTGAAAAACGATTTGCATTTGCGTTCTCAGGCGTCTTAATTTTTCGCCTTTTAAAGAACTTAAATCCGTTCCGTCAAAAATAATTTTCCCCGAACTTGCTTGTAATTTCAACAGAGAATAGCCTAACGTCGATTTGCCCGAACCGCTTTCGCCGACCAAGCCGACCGCCTGTCCTTCTTTAATCGATAAAGACACCCCGTCAACAGCATTCAACCGAAGCAACGTTTTGCCGAACAGATTTTTTTTCAACGCAAACGAAACGCATAAATCCTTGCAGCGTATTAATTCTTTTGCATCCGAAGCAACAGCGGCAGGCTGTCCCGACGGCCGCGACGCAAGCAGTATTTTCGTATATGGATGCTGCGGATTTTGCATCACGTCCCGTGTGTTGCCCGTTTCAACGATTTCTCCGTCTTTCATCACACAGACGCGGGAAGCGATGTGCGCCACCACATCCAAATCATGAGAAATAAACAGCACCGCCAATCCCAGCTTTTTTTGCAAGTTTTTGATCAGATTTAATATTTGTGCCTGAATCGTTACGTCCAGAGCGGTTGTCGGTTCATCGGCAATCAATAAATCGGGATTATTTGCTAACGCCATCGCGATCATCACGCGCTGCCGTTCTCCGCCGGACAATTCGTGCGGCAAAGCGTTCAACCGACGTTCCGCATCGCGCAATCCGACAATTTTTAATAATTCCAGGACTCTGTTTTCTGCTTCTTCCTTTGTAATATCCGTATGCAGCAACATTGTTTCGACAACTTGTTTAGCAATCGTATGCAGCGGATTGAGAGAGGTCATCGGTTCCTGAAAGATCATCGCGACGCGATTGCCGCGAACATCCCTCAGCGTGTACTCGTTTGCACCGATCAACTCTTTACCGTTAAACTTGATTGAACCGGTCGGGTGGGAAACATACGAATAATCCAACAGCTGCATAATTGATAAAGCCGTTACGGACTTACCTGAACCGCTTTCGCCGACAATCGCCAATGTTTCGCCTTTTTCAATTTGAAAAGAAACGCCTTTGACGACAGGCTCGGCCCGACCGAAACGAACGCTTAAATTTTCTACGGATAACAGAGTCATTTGTTTTTCCTCGGATCAAAAGCGTCCCTGACGGCTTCGCCGATAAAGACCAAAACCGTCAACAAAAAAGCCAAAGACACAAAAGCGGAAGCGGCCAGCCACGGCGCCTGCAGATTTTCTTTGCCCTGACGCACCAAATCCCCTAAGGACGGCGACCCCGGCGGCAGCCCGAACCCCAAAAAATCCAAAGCGGTCAGGGAAACGACGGCTCCCGACAGAATAAACGGCAAATACGTTAACGTCGCGACCATCGCATTCGGAAAAACGTGACGGAAAATGATTGTCAGATGCGGAACGCCCAACGCATAAGCGGCGCGGACATAATCAAAGTTTCTGGCGCGCAGAAATTCGGCGCGCACAACCGGTACCAAAGCTGTCCATGAAAACAGCAACAATACGAAAAGCAGCGTCCAGAATCCCGGAACGATCAAACTTGAAACGATTATCAAAACGAACAGCTGCGGCAAAGCCCCCCAAATTTCCAGGAACCTCTGCGCGAACAAGTCAAGCTTTCCGCCGAAATACCCTTGCACGGCACCGGCAAAAATGCCGATTGCGGAAGACAATGCCGTTAAAATCAGCCCAAACAGCAAGGAATACCGCATCCCGTAAATCAAACGCGCCAAAACGTCCCGTCCCAGATCGTCCGTCCCGAGCCAGTTTTCCCGAGTCGGCGCGCTGGGCGCTGGTGTCGGCAGATTATAATTGATCGTATCGTAACTGTATTCAATCGGCGGCATGATGAAAAAGCCTTTTTCATTGATTTTCTTTTGCAGATACGGATCTTTATAATCCGCTGTCGTTTTAAATGTGCCGCCGAAAACGGTTTCGGGATATTGTCTGAAAATCGGGAAATACCAATTGCCGTCATAATGCACGACAATCGGTTTGTCGTTGGCGATAAAATCCGCCATAGACGTTAAAATAAGCATAAAACAGAACACGATAAACGCATAAAAGCCGCGCTTATTCGCTTTGAATTTATTCCAACGCTGTTGGGCACGTTCATTCATGGCGGCCTCCGAAATCTATGCGCGGATCAACCAGATGATATGTCATATCGCTGACCAGATTCAGAACCAGTCCGATCAGTCCGAAAATATACAGCGTACCGAAAATCACGGGATAGTCACGCGTCATCACGGCTTCAAATCCCAATAATCCTAAACCGTCCAGAGAAAAGATCACTTCAATCAGCACAGAGCCCGTAAACAACATTCCGACCAGAACTGCAGGGAAACCCGCCAAAATGATCAGCATCGCGTTTCTGAAAATATGACCGTACAGCACCGCGGTATCGCTTAATCCTTTGGCTTTCGCCGTCAAAACATACTGCTTGGATATTTCCTCCATAAACGAGTTCTTCGTCAGCATTGTCAATCCCGCAAAACCACCCGCAACCATGGCGCATACCGGCATGACCAGATGCCAAAAGTAATCTTTGATTTTTTCAGCTGTGGAAAATTGTTCCCAATCTTCAGAAAACAATCCCCGCAAAGGAAACCAATTCAGATATCGCCCGCCGCAGAAAACAACGATCAGCATCATTGCAAACAAAAAAGCGGGCACGGCATATCCGATAATAATCACCCAGCTGGAAACAACGTCCCATTTCGACCCGTCCCGCACAGCCTTGAAAATACCCAAAGGTATGGACACCAGATAAATGATCAGCGTCGTCCAAACTCCTAAAGATACGGAAACTGGCATTTTATCGCGGATCAGCTGTGTCACCGGCGTGTCACGGTAAAAGCTTTTTCCGAAATCGAAACAGATATAATTTTTCATCATCGTGAAAAAACGCGCATACAGCGGTTTGTCAAAACCGAACTGCGTTTCCAGTTCTTTAATCAAAGCCGGATCAAGTCCCTGCGCGCCGCGGTATTTTGACGCGACGACATAATTTTGTTTTTGAGAAACCGAAGCCATGCCGCCGTCTCCGGCACCCGTTCCGCCGATTTTCGCGGTTGCTGACCCGTCACCCTGCAATTTGGCGATCACCTGTTCAACGGGACCGCCCGGAGCTAATTGCACAAAGATAAAATTCACCGCCATTATGCCGAATAACGTTAAAGGAATTAAGGCCAATCGGCGCAGAAAATAACGAAACATCAGAACCACTCCTT
>JAFVEJ010000186.1 GCA_017476085.1 Alphaproteobacteria bacterium | reverse complement strand
GTACAAAGACATGAATGACGAGGTTAATGATTTAAAGAAAGAAAAAGATGACAAAGGAAAGCCGCGTCCGCAGCAATGTCAGGATTTAGGAAAAAAACTTCAGGTTTTTGGCGGATTGACCGTTGACGACCTTTTAGCGGAAGAGAAGGATATACCGAAAGATCCTGTTTTGCAGAAAAGAAAGAGAGAGGTTTTGGACTATCTGGAACACGGAGATCCCAGGCCCTGTATTATGGTTGACGAAGCCGGGTTGCTTGACCACAACCAAATGGCTAAATTAATGGCTTTTATGCAAAACAAAGGCTGCAAATTAATCCTGGCCGGCGATGCCCAACAAATTCCGCCGAACAACGGACAACCTTTTAAAATATTGGCGGAAAGCCTGAAAGAAACAGACGCCTATGTAAACGCCCCCTACGTTTTCAGACAAGGCGATTTTCTGGAAAAAGCCATAACCTCAGGCATTTATCATGGATACAGCTCCGACAAAGCTAATTTCCCGGAAGGAAACAATGAAAAAGATCAAGCGGAAAGGCTGAAAACAGCAAGCGAGTTTATGGCCGCAGCTTTAGATCTCGGCGATCCGAAAATAAAATATACAATACACGGTGAAGAAAAAAAGTTTACTTTGCGCAACCGGTTGGACGAATTGTATCCCAAACTGAAAATCAATGAAAATGATACAGATCAGGAAAAAGAAGATAAAAAGAAAGAAGCTGCCGAAAGATACGTTTCGGATATGAAAGAAAGAGCGAAAAAATTCACGCCCGAAATGTTAAAATCCGTTATTCAAAAAGGATTATCTGCCGGACCGAATGGTGAAATTGATAAAGAACAGTACGATGATTATATTTGTGCCGCATTGATTCTTCAACAGCAAGGAATCCAAGCGTATGAAACAACAGGAAAAATCGGCACGCAATCCAAAGATGACAAAGAATTGTTTGGCAATGTTTCCAAATCTTTTGAAAAAGATCCTGAAAAGAAGGAAAATGACTATCCGGCGTTGAAAGAAAAAGCTGCCGCAGATCTGGAAGAGAAAATAAAGAAAGAACCGGAGCTGTTGAAAGATTTGGAAGAAAAAGCCAAAAGAGAAAACAAATCCGTAGATCTTTTAAAAGAGGAAATGGCCGCAGCCAACGCTTTTGCAAAAGGTCATTTAGCGATTACGGCGACAATAGAAGAAGCGAACGAACTGAATGAAGAAATTCGAAAAGCCAGAGGAAATAATGGAATTCTTCAAGTAGGAGAGCCTATTTTATTGGCTGACGGAACGAAACGTTTGGCGACACAAAAAGACGTAAACGACGCCACTATTACTGCCAAAGCAATAGAAGCTCATCAAAGAGGTGAAAAATATAAAGCCTCTAATAAAGAGGAAGCAGAACTGGCAAATAATGCGATTAAATTGTATGAAGAAGCTCAAAAACGCGGAGAAAATCTTCCGATCGGCGTTCCTCCCGGTGTCAGATTCGCGTATGCTCTGGATGTTAAAGCCACACAGGGATTGTCTCAGAATGGTCTTGTCACGATGGTTGTTACTCAAGAAAATGCCGACAAATGGCGCGGTGGTGAAATTCTGGTAGGAGCAAGCCGTCACAAAGGAAAATTTGAACTTCAAATTTCCGGTCAGGCTGACAAAGCGCAATTCTTTGAAGCCTCGACATATCAGTATGCCTCAAAGCGTGTCATAAATTCCACATTTAACGAAGACCTGCATACTGCTGCGGGAGGTACCAAGGTTGAAGAAGGAAAACAACATGCTCAGGAAGAACTTGAAAAAGTAGAAAAACAACAAAGGAAAGAATTTGATTCTAAATTCTCTGAGAATAAAATACGGATAGAGATTAGAAAAAATTCAAAGAAGAATGAAAAAAAACCTGAAGAAAAGAAATCAAAAAATGCTACAAAATTGGCTTGTATGCTAAATAAATTTTATAAACAAAACGATATATCGGAAAAGAAAGACGGAAACTTTTTCCATAAGCTTAATGATTTCAACAACAATATAAACAATATTGTTCAGAAAACAAAACAAGATCGTAATAACCGTCGTTAATATTCGGTCCTAAAAAAAGCCCTCGTTCTCTTTATTGTTTTTTTTCGTATGAAAACAACCTGCAGAACGGGGGTTTTTATGTTCCTTGATTTACAAAAAAGAACTTATATTTTTTCTTTTAAAAGACTACATTAAAGAGAATCAAACCTACATTTCTGAAAGAAAAAAACATGAAAAAGTTATTGATTTTATCTTTATTGATTATGACGGCTGTTTCAAATGCCCGCGCTTTAGAAATTATTGAATTGCCGGAACCGCAAATCGATAAAAACGTTACGTTGTATGATGCCTTAAAAAATCGTAAATCCGTGCGTACTTACGAAAAGAAAGAAGTGGATACGCAAACGCTCAGCAATATCCTTTGGGTGGCTTACGGCGTCAATCGCGATGACGGACGGCGCACCATTCCCACTGCGCGCAACGCCAAAGATTTATCTGTTTATGTCGCGGATCAAAAAGGCGTTTGGCTGTATAACGCAGACAGAAACGAACTCAAACAAATAACGGCCGACAACATTATGTATGCCTTCGGTTCCCAAAGTTTTATGAAAGACGTTCCCGTCGTTTTGATTTATGCCGGCAGCGACAAAGATCATAATTTTTCCGTTATACATGCCGGTTCGGCCTATCAGAATGTAGAACTTTATGCCGGCGTCACCGATTTAGGCTGCGTCGTGCGCGCTATGTTTGATAAAGAGGCTGTTGCCAAAGCCGTACAACTGCCGGCCGGACAGCGAATTATCGTAACTCAGGCCATCGGTTATGAAAAAAAATAATCTTGAGTCATTAAAAATAGCATAAAAATTTATTGATTCTGTCTTTTCTTTCCATTAAACATTTATTATAGGGGGGTTGGGTTTTTGAGTATATTTTTATGTTTCTAAAATATACCCCCTCCCCGTATATTTGACTATTTATTGAGGGTTGAATTTATGATTGGATTAGTGATTGCGGGCGTTGCGGTTGTCGCTTTATTATTGTTTTTAAAACTCAATGTTTCTTTATCCGACGAAGAAATCAAGGAAATGAAGAAAATCAAGGCAGAGGAAAAGGCCAAAAAAGCGAAAAAAGAAACCGAAAAGAACAAACCGGTCGTAATGGAAGAACCGAAACAACCGGCCAAACGCGTTTTCAGAACGGACAAGGCGACGGAATTATTAGTCCAAATTATGGAAGACGGCTCCGTCAAAGAAATTCAACAGGCCATGTCAAACGGCATTAATATTCTGCAAAAGCTGGAAAACAATCACAATCTGTTAATGATTGCCGTCAAAAACAATCCCTCTACCGAAGTGGTTCATTTTTTGCTGGATCAGGGAATTGAAATCAACGATGTTGATGACAACGGGCAAACGGCTTTGATTATGGCCGCGGCATTCAGCCCTAACCCAGAGGTGATCAAAACATTGCTGGATTGCGGCGCGGACAAGACGATTATGGACAAATCGAAAAAAACTGCGGCGGATTATGTTGTTTTGAATTCGTCCTGTTTCGGAACGGAAGTGCCGGCTCTTTTAAAATTGAAAAAGACGGGTTAACGGCATCAGGCTGATTCCCGCGAACGTAGCCCATAAAGCTGTTTGATCATAACCGTATTGTCTTGAGGAAGGAATAAGCTCTTCTATGGCGATATAGGTCATAATTCCGGCGACCGCAGCCAAAACACCGCCCAACACCGCATCATTAATAAAAGGATAAAGCAGCAAAAAAGCGGATAATGCGCCCAACGGTTCGGCTATTCCGGAAAGCGCCGTATATAGAACGGCTTTCTTTTTGCTGCGGGTCGCATAATAAATCGGAACGGCGACGGCAACTCCTTCGGGAATATTGTGCAGAGCGACGGCAACGGCAAGAGATATTCCCAAAATCCTATTTTCATACCCCGCCATAAAAGTGGCTATTCCTTCGGGAAAATTATGCAGTCCGATGACAACGACGGACAACATACTTGTGCGATACAGATTTTTATGAGGCTTTTCCCCCGTTTGTTGATCATAGGCTTCATGCGGCACGAATCTGTCAATGAAAGATGCCGTCAAAATTCCGGCCAACAATCCGCCGACCGCAGCCAAAACGGAAAATCTGCCGGAAAAGACAGTGCCGAACAAACGTTCTGCTTCAGGATACAAATCCATAAAAGAAACACTGAGCATAACGCCTGCGGCCAACCCCAAAGCAGCGGAAAGCAGGCGTTCATTTTTACCCGAAACAACAAAAACAGGAACGCAGCCTAATATTGTTGCCATCCCCGCCGCCAAAGAAAGAACAAAACCTTGAAGGGCGGGAGACGAGAACATTTTTACCTCAATTTATTTATCCGCAGGGACAAGTTTTTGAAGATGCTTTTTTAACAGGAACCACAGCCTTCTTCTTTTTGGCCGCCGAAGCTTTTTTAGCCGCAGGTTTGGCAACAGCCGGACAAGGCTGTACCGGAGCGATCAGGCATTTTTGGATACATTTTGCAGCGGCCTCGTTTGGTTTGCCGTCCCCTCCCGTCATACCGATCTTGGCGTAAGTCAGCTTTTCTATCGCATCTTTTTCCTTTTTTGCCTCTTCCGGTGAAATCAAACCGATATTTTGCAGCATTTCAATGCGCCGCAGAGCAGTCGCTCCTTCAAGAATATCGCGCGGAAGCGGTGTCGCGTCCATACGGTAAAAAGGATTAGAGGGAAGCAGCGCTTCTAAAATAATTTCGCGTTCGGCCGCATGTTCTCTGGGAGTAATCGCGCGCATTTCCAAAGCTTCGCGCAACGCGTTCAAACGTCCGACAATCACGTCTCCCGACGGTGAAGGCAAATCAAGCCCTTTCGCGGCCGGCGTTAAAGTATATGGCAGCAATCCGCCTAAATTAACCGTCCGTCGCGACAGCCATTCATCCGGCGTAACATATTTTTCGTCCCGCAACCGGATAAAAGTCAGAAAACGCAAAACGACATTCCGATCGCCCTCCTCCAGCATATCCAATCCGCCTTTAACAGCCTGTTGCTTTTGAGCTTCTTTCTGCGCTTTTTGAGGATCTTCGGGCTGCGGAGGGAGACTGAAGGGAGTAAATACGGCCGTTTCCGATTTCGGATCAATGACAGCCAATGGCGCTTTCGGCAGGTTTAAAGCAGCTAATCTGGTTGCCGCCGTCCGTTTTAATTCTTCCGCCGGCAAATTGCGCATTGCGCCGAACATACCGATTTCCCCGTTATCCAGTGAAGAAGCATGCTCGTACAACGCTTTAGCCTGATTGGGATATCCCAAGCTTTCATAAGATAATCCGGCCACCATCATTGCATAAACGTCGTCAGGATTATCTCTCAACGCTTTTTGCGCATAATGAATCGCTTCTTCCGGACGTCCGGTAGACCAATTCAAAATGGCCTGTTCCGTTTGAGTTTTAAACAAAGAATCCCCCGGCGTGGAACACCCGCAAATCAAAGTGGATACGGTTAAAACAGCGGTACTGACCGTTCCTGATAATTTTCGGCGTATTTTCATGATATCCCCCATTTTTTCCGCAATTTCTCTTTATTCATAAAAAACCATTGCACCGCAATGATTGTCAAAGCGTTGTTAAATTTACCTTCCGCCAGCAATTTTTCCGTTTCTTCAACAGACAGAACGACAACGCGAATATCTTCGTTTTCAGACGGCAACCCCGCATATTCGGCAACCTGATCCGCATCATCAGCTTCGGCTTCTTTCTGCTGGCCGCTGCCGGCGTGTTCATTCCCTCCATCAGCATCGTGGACCAGGAGTCCATCAAGGAGATCCTCTATATGATCCTGCGCTATCCGGTGGGGGCGGCAATTTTTGATAAGATCTCGACACCGTTTGAGATCGCCCTGTTCCATACGATCTTTAATCTCGGAACGATCTTCCTTCTGCTTCCGTTCCAGAAACAGCTCGTGCG
>JAFVEJ010000185.1 GCA_017476085.1 Alphaproteobacteria bacterium | reverse complement strand
TGTTCCGCGGAAATCAAAATCGGTTCGCCAAACCCCAGCGAATACAATTCCTGTGAAGCAAAATTTTTCCCTTCGGCTTTATTTGCGGCTAAAATGACCGGCTTTCCTGTTTTACGCAAGGTTTGAGCCGTTTTTTTATCCAATGGCGTCACACCGGCACGCACATCTACCATAAATACGATTGCCGCCGATGCTTGGAGAGCTTTTTGTGTCTGCCGCCACATCGAATCGGCCAATTCTCCTCCGTTTTCCAATCCTGCCGTATCAACCGCGACGAACGAATAACCGAATAAAACGGCATCCCCTTCACGCCTGTCGCGTGTTACCCCCGGACGATCATGCACCAGCGCCTTTTTCCGTCCGGTCAAACGGTTAAATAAAGTTGACTTGCCGACATTTGTTCTGCCGACCAAAGAAATAACTGCGGTCATTATCTGTACGCTATCAAGTTTCCGTTTTCTGTCATAAAGAATAAAGTATTATCCAACACAATCGGCGGCAATGCCCCTGTGTCGTCAATTTCATCCCAACCGATAATCGTTCCCGTCTGCGGCGCCACAGCGACGGCTTTTCCGTCCGAATTGACCAAGATCAGACGGCTTCCGGCCATAACGGGCCCCGTCCATATCAATTTTTTCTTTTTCTTGTCCGGATCAAGCCACTGTGTTAAACGATTAATCCATAAAATTTTTCCCGAAGAAGCTTCCAGAGCGACCAACTCTTCATAAGAGGAAAGAACGTACAACACCTCCCCGGCCAACCAAGGCTGATTCACGCCTCCGATCTCCCGTTCCCAGATAACGCCTCCGTTTTTCAAATCCAGAGCGGAAAGCATCCCTCCGCTGGAAACGACATAAACTTTATCTTCCGCGATCACGGGACGGGCCCGAATATCGTTAATTTCCGATCCGGCACTGTTTAAACGCGATGTCCCTAAAGATTCCGTCCAAAGAATACTGCCGTTTTCGGGACGAAACGCCACAACATCTCCGGAAGCAAAAGCCGCAACACCGATTCCGTGATCAACGGCGGGAGAGGCCTTTCCCATCAGTGACAAACTTTCAAAAAAAGCGTAATGCTGCCACAATGTCCGGCCGTCATCCTGAGCCAAGGCAGTCAGTTTGTTATCCGCCGTAATCACAAAGATCCGCCCGCCGTAAACCGTCGGAGCCGAACGAACGGGGGAATTCAAATTAATCCGCCATAACTCCGTTCCGTTTTCCGGATCCAAGGCGACAACTTCACCCGTTCCCAAAGCGGCAAACAAACGTCCTTCATCCAATGCCAATCCCGTTCCGATAGTTCCGACGCGGCGCGATCCGTCTTTTTGAGGCAGCAGCACGGACCAAATTTTTTTACCGCCCACGATTGAAAGAGCCTGTACCTGCCCGGCCGAATCTATCGTATAGACGATTCCTTTTTGTCCGACGGGTTCTGCCAGCAAAACGGATTTCTTACTGCCGCCTTTCCCGACAGATCTTTTCCAGGCCTGCATAATCTTTGCGGGAAGAGACGGATTTTGCATCACATGATGAGACAAACCGCCGGCCTGAGTCCACTCGTAAACATTTTCCGGTTCCGGCATCAAATAATGACTTTTCAGATCCGCATCCGGCATCAGTTCGCTGCCGTATGTCAATACGGACAAGCGTTTTCCTTTCAAAGCCTCTTCATTTGAAGAGCATGCGGCAATTCCGGCAACAGCTCCCAGTAAAAGGACGGTTTTTAAAAAATCATATTTCATTTTACTTTCCGGTTTCCGCCTTTTGTTTGCTTTCGACAAACGAAACGTATTCGGCTATTCTCAACCGCTTTTCCTCCGAAACGCCGGACATTCCCAGAATTTTTTGCCAACTTGCTTTTGCTTTTTCCATATTTCCCCGACGCAGCGCCAGATCCGCAGAAAATTCCAAAGCCATCGGAGCCCAGGCGTCGCTTTTGGCCGCCAATTTTTCCAGTTCGGCTTCCGCTTCTTCAAAATTCAGGCTGCCGTTTTCGCTCTGCAGCAGGATTTTATCAAACAACGCCAGATTTTTAAACGGCTGAGGCGCCTTTTTATCGCTGATAATTTCATCCAGCGTATGAACGGCTTCCTCATATTTGTCCTGTCCCTGACCGATCAAATAATCGGTATAATGGAAAGCCGCCAGATAGCGATATCCGCGCGTTGATGTTTCAAACAACGTTTTCAGCATGTTCGCTCCGGTTTCCGCATCATCCGCTTCAATTAACCGCAAAGCCGTCTGCAGCTGTTCGGATTCTTCCAACGAGCGTCGTTTTTGGTAACTCTTATAAAACTCGATGCCGCCCGTGACAATTAAAGCCAATGCAATCAGCCCCGTTACAAAAGGGCTTATCTTTTTCCACAGCCGTTTCAGCTGTTCTTCCTTCATTTCTTCCGCAACTTCTCGCAGAATTTCGGCTTCCATTTGTTCGTCAAGTTGATTTGCCACGGGACATACTCCTAAAAAACGGGTAAAAACTTTTTTCTACGCTACCTTTAAAAAATATAAAGAACAACCTCTTTTTTTCACAATATAAGCTATGTTACAATAAAAAAAACAATTTGGTGAGCTATGAAATATTTTACAGTCCTCTTTTTGATTCCTTTTTTGTCCGGTTGTTGGTTTACGGCGCATAATTCATCCATGCCGTTCGGAGCGTCTCCGCTGACGGTTTGGGGGGCCGGCGAAGCGGTTTCCTACCTGGCCACGGGGAAAATTATGGAAGACAACGTCGCTTCGTTCTTTACGGGAAAAGATTGCTCTTTAGGACGAAAGCTGAGCGGCGAAGGCAAATATTGCATGACAACGCTGGAACTGGAGCGCGCAAACCGTCCCGAATGGAGCGTTCAAAAAGTATATTGCTACCAATCCTTAGCTTCTCCGACCTGCTATACGCAGCCGAGTCCGAATCCGTCCGATACATTGATCGGCATCTATGACAAACCTGTTTATCCGGATAAAACGCAAAGATAAAAGATTTATTTAATTTTGATGACCCGATACAGAGTCCGTTTTAAGGCCGCCGTCGGCTTTCGTTTTTCAAACGGATCTTTTACCGGCAGATACAGAAAGGAAGCTTGAGCTTGATTTATAGATTTAAATACGGTATCCCCTTGGAGGTCGGACTTTTTCTGATCGTTTTGTTGACGCTGTTTCTTTTTCATTTCAAGAAAACTCCTGCAAACGGATTGCTTTTATCAGACTTTAAGGCTTAATACAAATGATAAACAAGCTGATCAAATATTTTACTCTGTTGCTGACCTCCGGCATCCTTTTTCACAGGAG
>JAFVEJ010000019.1 GCA_017476085.1 Alphaproteobacteria bacterium | reverse complement strand
GCACTGAAACAAAACCCCCTCGCGCGCGTTCAGAACGATACGGTGGTCCGCGTAAATATAAACATCGCCTTTATCTATATCTTCATATTTCGCTTTTCGCTCTTCTAATGAATCCTGCCGAATGTTGCCGGGAATGGTTATTTCATTACCGTCCTTATCCTTCGCTTTTTCGTCAGCGATCAGAAATTTCGATTCGATTGCTATGCGCCGCCCCTTGATTTCGTTCAGGTTCTGCGCATTGGACGTCAGATCGCCCGTTGAAGAAACCTTGACCGTATCGATATAAGGATAATATTTCTTATTGCCTTCTTCATCCTCCTTTTCCACGGACTTTTCTTTGTTCTGCAAATTTTCGTCCGTTGTCCGCCAATGGGAAGGTTCTTTGTAAAAGCCGATTTCCGAATACTTTTCGTCACGGTTTTTATCCGCCACGTTTTCCCCCGTTTTCTTATAGCGAAGAACAAGTCCTTCCTTATCGAACGCCTCCGTCTTTTCCCTTTTATTGTCATCCTTATCGGCAAACGGAGTTTCCGCCGCAGGCAGGTATCCCATCAAATAATGCTCCGTCCCTTGAACAGCAACCAATACTTTTTCACCGACTCGCGGAAAACGGTACATTCCGTTCAGCTCGCCGCCCAACGGCATCATAATTTTGACTTTTGCCGCCTTCTGATCCTCCGCCACCTTCTTTTCGGGAGTATTTGGATCTTTAATCGCGTAAAAGGAATACATATCCTCGCTTTGGATACACTGACCTACCAAATTTTCATCGGCCTCCGTTCTGATTTTCCCTTCGGCATTGGTAACGACCATTTCCTGTAGTATCATTCTTTACTCTCCGTTTCCGGTTTCCAACGACGGTATGACGATGCGAGAAAATCCTGCTGTCCGTTATCGTCCGCACTATGTAGCGGTTTACCTTCGGCAACGCTTTTCTCCCAGTTGCTTTCACCGGTCAACACTTCAACGCCCAGATTGAAGTAATGTTCGTAGCGTTCTTTCAGCTTGCGCGTGCCGCCTTTATGCAAAGCGCACATTAACAGAACCTGACTAATGCCGTTCGCCGCCAACCCCGCAGGAGTCGGAACGACCTGATCGCCATCGGGATCCGGCATCAGGTTGCCGCCCGCCCAGAATGCGGTCAGGGAAAGCAGTCCCGCCGGCGTATCCGGACATTCGTTGCCGATGTCCAAAGCCTTTTTCGCATTGACTTCGTCAGGGGAAACGATCCAACGGTACACCGCCTGCAACGCGTCGTCGCGGATTTTCTTTTCGTGTGCTGGCACTTTCGGCGGAATGACCGCGTGAATCGTGTCCAACGTTTCCTTGCGCACCGTCTGCAGCTGCGCTTCCAACTGTTCCGAAGCGACGAATATCGGCGATTTAGGATCGACCGGTTGCGGATTTTTTTCAAATTCCAAAGCCTTTTTCAACGCTTCGATCGGGTCGATGCCGTTGGCTTCCTTAAAAATGTCGAACGCGTACTGGATCGATTCTTCGACTTCCGCCATAATTTCGGGTTTGACCGCCTTTTTCAATTCGTTCAAAGCCGACTTGCTTTCTTCGATCAAAGCCAACGCCTTTTCCAGCTGCGCCGTGTCCCCTTTGGGCGGTTCGACTTTGGCGAAGTCAGGAACGACCGGTTCAAAAGAGGTCGCGATGGAATCGATGTCGCGATCGTCGGCGGGAACGGTCTGAAGCTCTTCGATCAAAGACAGGACGCACCTGTACGCCCACCACACCGCGGCGCGACGGTGCGCCATATACGCCAATAATTCGCACGCGCATTTCCAGCGCCCTGCGTCCGCGAAGTCCCAAACGATTTCCTCCGCATCCGTTTTTCCGGTGAAAAAAGACAGCAGGTCGGGACGGATTCTGTATCCTTCAATGTTGCAGACATTGTTCAGCGTTTTGTGCCTTAACAGAACAAAGTGTCTGTTCATCCATTTCAGTTTATCAGACATTTTCTTCCATTCCTTAAGTTATTTTCAACGCCTTAGCTTCGATATCGGACGCGCCCGCCTTCGTGCGCAAGGCCTGCGCGCCGGATTCCGCCGCCGTCGCTTCGCCGGTCGAGGCTTTCGCTTCGGTTTCGGCGGCTTTGATATTGCCGTCCTGCGCCGACACGCCGTCTTTGGACACTTTGCCTTCCGTTTCGCTTGCCGCCGTTTCCGTTTTGCTGATCGCCACGTCTTTTTCGCTGGGCTTCATATTCGTATCGCCCGTCAGGTTGCTGTTTTTGTAATTCGTCGTTGACAGCATTTTAACGCCCTGCTTCAACGCCGCCGTCAGCATAGTGGTCGCGGCCATCGTCGCTATCGGCGCGACAGCGGCTTTAATGGCGGCTTTTGTTGTCGGATCCAGTGCCATACTATAACGCCTCCAGTTCCTCTTCGGTTGCCTTATCCGTTTTCTGCTTCATCGCATCCTTGATGATTGAAACGATGATGGCGGGCGCCGCCCGGCTTCCCGTATAGTTGTTGATTTTCTCCATACGTTCGTTCGCCTTGCTCCAACCGTCTTTTCCTTGCGGACGTTGTTGTTGCTGGCCTTGCCCTTCTCCTTCTTCTTCCTGTTCTTCCTGCGGCGGTTGTTGCGGCGCATTGGCCTCCATACCGACGCCGGCCATCGCCGCGCTGACGGTTTGATTCATAACAGACGCCTGATAGTATCCTCTGGAATCCAGAACGATGTCGGCGTTCGGTGAAAAAGAAATGCAGGCTTCATGCAGCATCGCACCGGCGGCGGAAGCCAATAAAAGCGATTGAACGGAAGTAACCAGCGTTCCTTCGGCGATATCGAACGCCAACGTTACATCGGCTCTGTTGTCCGTCGTATAGAACTTTTTGTCAGTATCATCGTAACAAAGCTTGAAATCCTTGTAATACTTGTCTTCGACAACACTGCGAACATTGCGGACGATTTCCAGAATTAATTTTAAAATTTTCGTAACCACGCTGACGGCTTTGGCTTTCTTGGAACTTTTTTTACGATTCATTTCGTCCAAACCATTATCGTTGTCGGTAAATTCCTCCCCGATTCTGTCGGCAAGAGCCAATATTTTTTCCAGATATTCCGTCGCTTTGCTGCCGCCGCCTTCGTCTTCGGGATTCTTTTTGCGCGAGGATTTAAAAACGGTCGTCATCTGTTCTATCGTGAACATTACGCCTTCCATAACGTACAAGGTCTGCGCCAAAGTCGTTGACGCGCCGACGGACACCGCGCGGCCGAAAACGTCCATATTGCCGGAATTAGAGATGAAACCGCCGCCGAACCCGTCTTCCATATACATGGCTTTTGCGAAATAGCCGTTCAGTTGCTTGCCGTTCAGATTCACT
>JAFVEJ010000184.1 GCA_017476085.1 Alphaproteobacteria bacterium | reverse complement strand
CCGAAGGATTAAAAGAAGTCGCGCTTGCTTTGTTGAATCAACTGATTGACAGCCCCGTCAATGCTTTATTAAAAGCCAACTATATCGGGATTCTGGTCTGGGCGGTCGTTTTCGGAATCGCTTTAAAAAAACAAGCGACGGAAACAACAAAAAATTTTATCTCTCAAATCGCGGAAGCGTTGACGACCGTCGTTCGCTGGATTATCAGTCTGGCTCCGATCGGAATTATGGGGATTGTCTTTACAACCGTTTCCCAAAACGGTTTAAAAGTCTTTGAAGATTACGGCAGACTGTTTGTCGTATTAATCGGCACAATGACTTTTGTCGCTTTGGTCGTCAATCCGCTGATCGTGTTTTGCCTGATACGCCGTAATCCGTACCCTCTGGTTTTCAAATGCCTGAAATCCAGCGGTATTACCGCTTTTTTCACCAGAAGCTCCGCAGCAAATATTCCCGTCAATATGGAATTGTGCGAAGAATTGGGACTGGATAAGAAAGTTTATTCCGTTTCCATTCCTTTGGGGGCCACCGTCAACATGGACGGCGCGGCCGTGACGATCACCGTTATGACAATGGCCGCCGTTCATACGTTAGGCATTGAGGTCAGCCTGTCCGGAGCCATTATGATGAGCGTTTTATCCGCTCTTGCCGCTTGCGGAACTTCAGGTGTAGCCGGCGGTTCCATTCTGCTGATTCCGCTGGCCTGTTCTTTATTCGGCATCAGCAACGATATTGCAATGCAGGTTGTTGCCATCGGTTTTACGATCGGAGTGCTTCAAGATTCTCTTGAAACGGCATTGAACTCGTCGGGAGACGTTCTCTTTGTCGCCGCTTCCGAATTCAGCGATAAGATCAAACGAGGAGAAGCTTTGCCTGAATTATAAATATTTCCGTCATATTTGCTGTCGATTCGGAAACAACAGACTTTTTTGTTTATCCTTAAAAAAGGGAGATTTTTCTCTCCCTTTTTTTATTCCTCTTCAATCGGTTCATCACCGATCATTTTTTATGACAGCAGTTCCGCTTTTTGTCTTCTTTATTTAATCAGCACAATTCGGCGTCGGCGAACCCGAACTGTTCCAAAGAGTTTTCTTTGGCCTGAATGCAGATGAACGATATTTCACCGTCCGCCGTGTTTTCGATCGTCCGCGCCGCGCCCGTGCCGACTTTCACACAGGAGCCTTCTTTTACGGGAATTTGTTCGCCGTCAACGGTGATTATGCCTTCGCCTTTCAGAATGATGTAAATCTCTTCGTTCTGTTTGTGCTTGTGATTAAACGGCACTTTAAAGCCTTTCGGCGCGGTGTTGAGGGAAATCTCACAGCTTGTCAGCCCCAGAGCGTCGTGCAGAAACGCCTTGCCGTTTTCCAGTTTGATCAAATCTTGGATCACGCCCAAATCCGTTGCTTTGAAATTACTCATTTTCAATTCTCCTGTTCTATGTCTTCGTTTAAATCCGACATAATGTCCGCCAGACTCATACTGCGCAGTTTCAGCTCCATAACCTCTTGTATGGCGGACAGACGTCCGTCCAGTATTTCGTGAATGTTCCGCCCGACCGGACATTCGGGGTTTGGGTTTTCATGAAACCGGAACAACGTTTCCTTTTCCAACGGCTCGATCGCCTTATACACGTCCAGCAGACTGATTTCATCCGCCGACTGTTCCAGATAAGCCCCGCCCGTGCCGCGTT